>JBIKWW010000143.1:0-8257 GCA_044356125.1 Acidimicrobiia bacterium | reverse complement strand
AGAGGCCGGCGTTGCGCAGGGTCCGGGCCACGGTGAGGCACTCGTCGGCGTCGGCCCCGCCCTCCCAGGACTCGTCGATCGACATGCGCAGCGACAGCCAGAAGCCCGGTGGCGTGCAGCGCCGGATCTCCTCCATGACGCGCCGGAGGAAGCGCATGCGGTTCTCCAGCGGACCGCCCCACTCGTCGGTGCGACGGTTGGATTCGGGGCTGAGGAACTGGCCGGGCAGGTGCGAGGAGACCATCACCTCGACGCCGTCGAGGCCGCCCTCGGCGCAGCGACGCGCCGCCGTGCCGTAGTCGGCGATCACCCGCTCGATGTCGTCGGCCTCCATGGCCCGGGGCACGGCGTGGTGGGCCGGGTCGCGCTCGGCGGACGGGGAGATCGGCACGATCCAGTCGCCGTCGTCCCAGGCCGTGCGGCGGCCCATGTGGGAGATCTGGCAGACGAGACGGGAGCCGTGGCGGTGGATGCGGCGGGCGAACTCCCGGAAATGGGGGATCACGTCGTCGTTGCCCACGTCGATCTGCCGGTAGATCGAGCTCACCTCGGGCGACACGATCGACGAGCCGCCGAACATGGTGAGCCCCACCCCGCCCCGGGCCTTCTCCTCGTGGTAGGCGATGTAGCGCTCGCCGGGGATCCCCCCCTCGGCGAAGCCGGAGGCATGGCTGGTGGAGACCACCCGGTTGCGCAGCTCCACCCCGGCGAGCTCGTAGGGCTCGAGCAGCAGGCGCAGCCCCGAGCTCACGGCTGGACCACCCGACCGTAGAAGCCGAGTTGCTCCTCGGGCGTGAACCACGCACCGGGACGCTCGTAGTACGTGAGCACGGCCATGTAGCGGGGCTGGGGCCCCGACACGGTGGTGACCCGGTGCGCGGTGTGGCGCCCGTGGAAGAGGTTCAGCGTCCCCGGCACGGGGGTGTGGACCTGGAGGAGGGGGTCCTCGCCGCGCAGCAGGGCGGCCACGCCCTCGGGGTTGGGGTCGTCGTGGCTGCGCAGCCCCAGGCGGTACTCGAAGTCGCCTCCCCCCGAAGGCGCCTGCAGCAGCAGCGTCACGCTGAACTCGGCGCGGTCGAAGTGCCAGTCGAGGCCGTCGCCGTCGCGGTAGGCCATGGCGTTGAGGCCGGCCAGCGGATCCTCCATGGGGTGCAGGACCGGCTTGTCGAGCACCCGGGCGATGAAGTCCACCAGCGGTGGCCACCGGTAGAGGGCGACGATGGCGGCGTCGGGGATCTGGTCGGCGCAGATCGTGTGGTTGCAGGTGCGCAGCTCGGCCAGGGCGCCGTGACCGGCCGGCAGGCGGTCGGCCATGGTCGGTTGGAACCAGATGTTGTGGGTGCGGGCGTGGGTGAAGAACGCCAGGGTGGCGAAGGCGTGATCGATCTCGGCGGTGGCGGCGGCGAGGGCGTCGGGCCGCAGGAACCCCTCGAGGTTGGTCATCCCGCCGGTGGCCAGGTCGGCCCGGCACCGGGCCACGAGCGGGCCGTAGCCGGGGTGCGCAGGATCGTCGATCGGGTAGCGGTCGAGATCGACGAGCCGGGCGGGATCGTGGGGCACGGGGTTCTCCGGGGGGTCGGTCGGGGCGGGTCAGGGGCGGGTCAGTAGTCGGTGGCCACGCCGCCCTCGCCGACGCGGCGGTCGATGAACGCACGGAGCTCATCGCGGATGTCGGGGTCCATGGGCGGCGGCTCGTAGGCGGCGAGGAAGCGGTCGACGGTGTCGTGGGTGCGCGACCCGAAGCTGGGCCGGCCCGCCTCGGTCCAGCTCTCCCAGGTCCGCCAGTCGCTCAGCATGGGGCGGTGGAAGGCGGTGCGGAAGCGGGCCTGGGTGTGGGCCGTGCCGAAGAAGTGGCCCCCGGGGCCGACCTCCTCGATGGTGTCGATGGGCATGGCGTCATCGGACAGGTCGAGCGGATCGAGCATGGCCGCCACCATCTGCAGCATCTCGGCGTCGAGCAGCATCTTGTCGAGACTGGACTGCAGCCCGCCCTCCATCCATCCGGCGGCGTGCATCACGAAGTTCACCCCGCCCATCACGATCCCCCACAGGGCGAGCATGGTCTCGTAGGCCGCCTGGGCGTCGAGGGCGTTGGCTGTGCACGGGTTCGAGGAGCGGTAGGGCAGCCCGTAGCGGCGGGCGAGCTGCCCGCTGATCAGCCCGGCCACGGCGTACTCGGGCGTTCCGAAGGCGGGCGCTCCCGACTGCATGTCGACGTTGCTCGTCATGCCGCCGTAGACCGCCGGCGCGCCCGGCCGCACCAGCTGGGTGAGGGCGATCCCGGCCAACGCCTCGGCGTTCTGCTGGGCGACGGCGCCGGCCAGGGTGATCGGCGCCATCGCTCCGGCCAGGGTGAAGGGCGTGACGACGACCGCCTGCCCGTTCCGGGCGAACTCGATCATCCCCTGTGACATGGGGGTGTCGAGGCGCAGCGGCGAGTTGGTGTTGACGATCGTGATGACCGAGGGCTCCCGCTGCAGCGTGGCGTCGTCGATCCCACGCGAGATGCGGGCCAGCTCGAGCAGGTCGCGGTTGCGCTGGCGGCCCAGGCTGTAGCAGGGGAGGCCCTTGTCGGTGAGGGTGAGGATGTCCCAGCTGGCCTCGAGGTGGCGCACCGAGAAGTGCAGGTCGGTCGGCTCGACCGGGTAACCGGAGATCAGGTGGACGGTCTCGAGCGACTGGGCCAGGCGCAGCAGGTCGCGCATGCCGCTGCGGTCGCCGGTGCGGCGGACCCCGTCCCGGTCGAGGTGGTGGGGCGTGCTGCACACCGAGCCGAACGTGAGGTGGCGGCCGCCGATGAGCAGGTGGTGGTCGGCGTTGCGGGCATGCAGCGTGAACTCCGCCGGGGCGCAGGCCACGGCCCGCTCCACGACCTCCCGCGGCATCCGCACGCGCATCGACGCCTCGTCGACCTCGCAGCCGTGCTCCCGGTAGATGGAGCGGGCCTCGGGATCGAGGATCTCCATGCCGACGCGCTCGAGGATGCGCATCGAAACGTCGTGGATGCGGTCGAGCTCATCGTCGGTGACGGCCTGGGTGGGCGTGAACCGCATGACGGGCTGACCCCACGGCCGTTGCGGGGGCAGGGTGGGTGCAGTGGGCCGGTCGGCCCTGCGGGTGCGTCGTCGGCCTTCGGGGGTCTCGTTCATTCCTGGAACACTCGTATCAGGAATTCCGCTTCGGTGCCAGGAGGGCGGCCACCCGGCGCTCGTGGTCCTCGAGCACGGTGTCGAGCACCCGGCCCAGGTCACGGCGGTTCCCCCCGGAGACGAGATCGACGGTGAGTCCCGTGAAGGCGGCCTTGAGCAGGGTGGCCTGCAGCCGGGCGGGCTCGGCGGCGACGCCCAGGACCAGCAGGCGGCGTTCGGTGTTGTCCCGCCAGCGGCCGACCTGGGCGGCGCGCACCCGGGGATCGAGCCCCGTGACCGACGCGTCGGCCGTCGCCGCCTCGACCACCAGCCGGGCGAGCGCCAGATGACGCCGGGACCGCAGCATCCAGCGCCACCACGCCCGCAGGATGTCGGCCTCGGTCATCGTCGGGTTCCGGGCGATCCACCGGCCCTCGATGGCGAGGAGCCGCTCCTCCACGCGGTGCAGCGCCGCCGTGATCAGATCGCCCTTGCTGCCGAAGTGGTGCATGAGGCGCGTCGGGGTGGTGCCCAGGGCCTCGGCCATGGGCCGCAGGGTGGCGTCGGCCAGACCGTGCTCGGCGAGATGGGCGACGACCTCGTCGAGCAGGGCCGTGCGGGCGGCGAGATCGGGCGGGCGGGCCATGGAACCCGGGCAGGATAGGCCCGTGACCGCCATCGACGACGTGCTGGCCGACCTGCGGGCCGAGGGCGACCGCCTCGAGGAGCTGCTCGAGGCGGTCGACGCCCTCGGCGAGGAGGGCTGGGCCCGGGCCTCCGGGGCTCCTGGATGGTCGGTGGCCGACGTCGTGCTCCACCTGGCCCAGACCGAGGAGGGCGTCGTGCGCACGCTGGGCCGGGGGGCGGGGACCTGGACGCTGCGGGAGGGCACCCTTGACGACGCCGTCGACGCCCAGGTGGCGGCCCAGCGCGGCTCGGGGTCCGAGATCGGCCGACGCTGGCGTGCCGCCCGGCTGGCGGCGATCACGGCACTGCGCGCCGCCGATCCCGACGTGGCCGTCACCTGGGCGGCGGCCCCGCTCAAGCCGCGGACGCTGGCGACGACCCGCCTGGCCGAGCACTGGGCCCACGCCCTCGACGTGGCCGATGCCCTCGGGGTCACCCTGCCCGACACGGCCCGCCTCCGCCACATCGCCTGGCTCGGCCACGCCACCTTGCCCTACGCGCTGGGGCTGGCCGGGGAGCTCCCCTTCCCGGTGCGCGCCGAGCTGGTCGGTCCGGACGGCTCGCTCTGGGTGTTCGGACCGGCCGACGCGGCGGACCGCATCAGCGGGCCGGCCGGGGCGTTCTGCCGGGTGGGGGCCCGTCGCCTGCGCGCCGAGGAGTCCGGCCTGCTGTCCTCGGGACCCCGGGCCGGGTTGGCCCTGGGCCTGCTGCGCAACTACGCGGCCTGAAGCCCGGGCCCGAGGTCCGAGGCTGGGCCCGGTCGCCTCCCGTCGGCCGACGGCCAGGTCGCTCGCTGGGGGTTGGCCAAACCCGCGCACCGTGCCAGCACGATTGCGCCGCAACCGCTGTTGGCGCACGATGCCACCGTGACTTCCAGGACTCCCACGGCCCGGGCTCAACCGCGCCCGGTGGGACCGGATGAGCCGACATCCAGTTCGCCGATGCACATCCTCGCCATCGGGGACGGACCGCTCGAGGACGTCGGAGGACTGTCTCGCTACCTCGGTGGCCTGGCGGGAGCAATGGTGGCCCGCGGCAATCGCGTGGTGCCGGTCGTCGCTCCGTCGTCGGGTTCGCTGTTGACCCGGGCGCTGCGCGTCACCCGGGCCGTCCACCGGCACGTCAGGCACAGGGCCATCGATGTGATCGACGTGCACTTCGCGCTGTACGCCTGGCTCCCGTTACGGTTGAGGAGCGTTCGCTCCGTTCCGCTCGTCGTCCACTTCCAGGGACCATGGGCCGATGAGGCGGCACTGGCGGGGGCTTCCCGCCCGAAGCGCGTCGTTCAGCGGGCGATCGAGCGATCCGTCTACCACCGGGCGCAGAGCATCGTGGTGCTCTCCGAGGCGTTCCGAGACCTGATCATCGAGCGGTACCGCGTCGACCCGGCCAGGGTCGTCGTGATCCCGCCCGGGATCGACCTCGATCGGTTCGCTCCCGGTGCCCGTTGGTGTAGCCAGCGGCCGCAAGTGCTCGTGTGACCGCTGATCCGACCAGGCCTCGATGACCGGCGACGAAGATTCGAGCGTCTCGGGGAACCGACCCGCTGCTGGGCTGCACGACCACGCTGACCTCCCTGGAGCCGCTTCGCCGAGGACGGATCCTAGTCGGTAGGTGCTGACCCGGGGTGGCCGAGCCCGGGCCCGCCCGTCACACGCCGGGCCCGCGCCCGTCACACGATCCGGGAGTCCTTGGTGCCCCAGTAGCGGTCGCGCAGGAGGCGCTTGTAGAGCTTGCCCGTCTCCAGGCGGGGGAGCTCGGCGAGGAACTCGACGGTTCTCGGCACCTTGTACGCGGCCAGGTGCTCGCGGGCGTGGGCCAGGATCTCGGCGGCCAGGGCGTCGTCGCCCACCACGCCGGGGGCGGGCTGCACGACGGCCTTGACCTCCTCGCCGAGGTCTTCGTTGGGCACCCCGAACACGGCGACGTCGGCCACCTTGGGATGCATGACGAGGGCGTCCTCGATCTCCTGCGGGTAGATGTTCACGCCGCCCGAGATGATCATGAACGACTCGCGGTCGGTGAGGTACAGGAAGCCGTCGTCGTCGACGTAGCCGACGTCGCCGAGCTTGGTCCACAGGGGCTGGCTCGGGTGACGGGCGGAGTCGGTCTTGGCCGGATCGTTGTGGTAGGCGAAGGGCATCTCGTCGCGCTCGAAGTAGACGACCCCGGCCGTGCCGTTGGGCAGCTCGTTGCCCTCGGCGTCGCAGATGTGGAGCTTGCCCAGGATGGGGGTGCCGACGGTCCCCGGATGGGCGAGCCACTGCTCGCTGTTGCAGAACGTCATGCCGTTGAGCTCGGTGCCGCCGTAGTACTCGAGGATGATCGGGCCCCACCAGGCGATCATCTGGCGCTTCACCTCGACGGGGCAGGGGGCGGCGGCGTGCACGGCGACGCGGTGCGACGACAGGTCGTGGCCGAGGCGCTCGGACTCGTCGAGCTTGAGCATGCGGATGAACATCGTGGGCACCCACTGGCTGTGGGTGATGCGGTGGCGCTCGATGAGGCGCAGTGCCTCGGCGGGATCGAAGCGCTCCATGATCACGTTGGTCCCACCCAGGCTGTGCACGGCTGCCGTGAAGGCCAGCGGGGCCGAGTGGTACAGCGGGGCGGGGGACAGGTACACGGCGTCGGGGCCGATGCCGTAGAGGGTGCGGACCAGCACGTCGAGGTTGGACGGCTCGGTGAAGGCCCGGCCCGTGAGCGGACGGCGGATGCCCTTGGGTCGGCCGGTGGTGCCCGACGAGTAGTTCATGAAGTCGCCGAGCACCTCGCGCTCGGGCCGATCGGTGCCGAACCCGGCGGTGGCCTCCTCGTAGCGTTCGAACCCGGGCACGGGCCCATCGACGGCCAGCCGCACGGCGCAGGTGTCGGGCAGCTCCATGGCCCCGGCGACGGGTGCCAGCGCAGCCGAGGTCACCACCGCCCGGGCTCCGGAGTCGGCGACGATGTAGGCGGCCTCCTCGGCGGTCAGGTACTTGTTGACGGCGCACAGGTACATGCCGCTGCGCACGGCGGCCCAGTAGACCTCGTGGTAGCGGATGTTGTTCTCCATGAACAGCGCGACGACGTCGCCCTCGACCAGCCCGGCGGCGGCGAAGAGATTGGCGAGGCGGCGGCTGCGGGCGTCGAGCTCGCCGTAGGTCAGCGTGGCGCCGGTGGCGGCCATCACGGTGGCGATGTGGTCGGGGTGGGCGGCGGCGTGCTCGGGTAGCGGCATCC
Organism: Acidimicrobiia bacterium; assembly: GCA_044356125.1. Classification (GTDB taxonomy): domain Bacteria; phylum Actinomycetota; class Acidimicrobiia; order Acidimicrobiales; family JANYDT01; genus JBIKWW01. The sequence continues at coordinate 1,220 of JBIKWW010000143.1, read as the reverse complement.
CACAGTCTGGCCGACGGCGACGGCCGCGTGCCTGCCCGCCCGTAGAGTGCTCGCCGTGGAGGACTCGCCGAACCGTCTGCCGCGGGACTTCGTGGAGCTCATGACCCTCGACCGGGTGGCCGACGGGTTCTTCCTCGGTCACACCCCGGACTACCCGTGGGGCCGGGTGTTCGGCGGGCAGGTCGTGGCCCAGGCGCTGCGGGCGGCGGCGGCGACCGTGGAGTCCGACCACCGGGTCCATTCGCTGCACGCCTACTTCGTGCTGGGTGGCCGACCCCGTCAGCCCATCCTCTACGAGGTCGACCGTCTCCGTGAGGGCCGGTCGTTCACCACCCGCCGCGTGGTGGCCCGCCAGACGGGGGGCGCGATCCTCAATCTCGACGCCAGCTTCCAGCGGGCCGAGGAGGACGTCGACATCCAGGAGCGGTCGCTCCCGTCCGACCTGCCGGGGCCCGAGAGCCTCCCGTCCAACGACTGGGCCGGCTTCGGTGACGTCCGCGAGATCGGGCCCTCGCCCGGCGTGGCCCGCTCGGCGATCTGGATGCGCATCCGCGACGGGCGCGACGGCGGGCCGGGTCAGCCGCTCGGCGACGACCCCGTCCTGCACGCGTGCGGGCTGGCCTACCTCTCCGACCACAACCCGATGGACGCCATCATCCTCAGCCATCCCGAGGGCCTCAACTGGGACCAGATGATGACGGCCAGCCTCGACCACGCCATCTGGTTCCACCGCCCGGTGCGCGCCGACGGCTGGATGCTGTTCGACCTGCGCGGCCACGGGCTCGTCAACGCCCGGGGCATGGCCACGGGATCGGCCCACAGCGCCGCCGGCGTGCACGTGGCCACCATCGCCCAGGAGGGCCTGGTCCGCTCGCCCCGTCGCCCCGTGGAGCCGTGACCCGGGCCGAGGGCCCGGCACCTACCGAAGGGGCCGAACCCACCGGGGCCGTGCTGCGTCGCATCGGGCCCCTGCTCGTCATCACCTTCGCCCTGTTCTGGTCGGTGGGCGTGGCCCTGCCGCTGGTGCCGGTCGCCATCGTCGACGACCTCGGTGGCACCAAGGCCGACGTGGGGCTGGCCGTCGCCGCCATCGGGCTCGGGGGCCTCGTCGGCCGGGTGATCGGCGGCGTGCTCACCGACACCTTCGGGGGGCGCCTGCCGCTGCGGGTCGGCATGGGGCTGATGGCCGTCGCCGGCCTGGCCATGATCCGTCCCTCCAG
>JBIKWW010000142.1:0-8277 GCA_044356125.1 Acidimicrobiia bacterium | reverse complement strand
CGAGGGGAACGCCGGCGACGATCAGGTCGGGCGACCCGGTCGCCACGGTCGGTTCCGTCACCACCACGTCGACGTAGCGGACGATGGTCGACGGGGTCGATGGGGTCGATGGGGTCGACGGGGTCGACGGGGTCGACGGGGTCGACGGGGTCGACGGGGTCGACGGGGTCGACGGCAACGTGGGCGCCGCCACCGTCGGGGTGACGAGGTCGACGGCGGTGAGGGTGCCGATCTCGGGTCGGTCGTCGCCGCCGAGGAGACCGGTGTTGGCGGCCACGGCGGCGGCCCCGGTGAGGGTCACGGCGGTGACGGCGCCGGCGAGGACGAGGGCTCGGGTGCGCTGCATGGCGCCGACGGTACGGACGGCCGTGTTCGGGCCGGGTTGGGCCCGCGTTCGGGCTGCGTCAGGCTTTCGGTCCGGGAGCCGGGCGGTACCGCACGGTCGCCAACAGCCCACCCCCGGGGGCGCGGGCGAGCGTGATCGTCCCGCCGTCGGCCACCACCAGCCGTCGGGCGATGGCCAGGCCCAGGCCGCTGCCCGACAGGTCGCTGGATGTGGAACGGGCCCGCCAGAAGCGCTCGAAGGCCCGGGCGATCTCGTCGTCGGACATCCCCGGACCGTTGTCGGCCACCGTGATCGAGACCCCCGAGGTGGAGGCCCGGACGCCCACCACGACCTCCCCGGCACCGCCCGGACCGGAGCCACCGGACGGCGCCTCTCCGGAGGTGGCGTCGATGGCGTTGGCGATCAGGTTGTCGAGCACCTGGGCCATCCGGTCGGGCCCCGCCTGGACCGCCAGCAGCGCCGTCGACGACAGCGTCGCATCGGCCCGGAGGAGCACGCCGCGTTCGGCCGCCAGCGCCGACCAGTGCTCGAGCCGGTCCCGGGCCACGGCGGCCGGGTCGGCGACGGAACCCGGGCTGGGGCCGGCGGGGCGGGACAGCTCCAACAGGCCGTCGATGGTGCGGCTGAAGCGGGCGATCTCGGTCACGGCGGCGGTCCGGTGCTCCTCCCGACGTTCCGGGGCGGCGAACTCCATGGCCTCCAGGCGCAGTCGCAGGGCCGTCAGCGGGGAGCGGAGCTGATGGCTGGCGTCGGCCACGAAGCGCTCCTGTGAGGCGATCAGCTCGGCCAGACGGGCGGCCATGGCGTTGAACTCGGCGGCCAGGTCACGGACCTCGGGCGGCCCCGATTCCTCGTCGGCCCGCCGGCCCAGGTCCCCGTTCCCGAAGGCCCGGGCCACCCCGCCGACGGAACGCAGCGGCGTGGTGAGCGACCGGGCCAGCAGCACGGCGACGACGGCCGCCCCGGCGAAGGTGACGGCCACCGCCAGCAGCAGCCCGGCCAGGCGGGCGCGGACGGCCCGTTCCACCGACGCGGTGGTGACGCTGACCCTCACCACCCCGTTCACCTCGCCGCCCGAGGCGACCGGGACGGCGACGAACAGCGCCCGGTGCCCGAGGGTCTGGGACCACCGTTCCTCGATCCCGACACGGCCGCTCAGGGCGGCGACCATCTCGGGACGGGTGCGGAAGCTGCGCTCGCCGGGGGTGGGTGGGTCGTTGTCGGCGATCGCCGTGCCGGCGGCGTCGGTGACCACCACCCGCGCCCCGGTCCGGGCGTGGTAGCCCTCAACGGCACTGCGGGCCGGGCCGGAAGCGGTCGGGGGACCCGCGCTGAGAGCGTCCTGCAGGGTCGAGGCCAGCACGAAGGCGTCGTGCTCGATGCCCGCCCGGAGCTGCCGGCGCTCGCTGTCGAGCGTGGTCCGGGCCATCGGCACCCCCAGGATCACCACCACGAAGGCCGTGAGGGCCAGGTAGCTGGCGACGAGGCGCCGTCTCATCGGGGGCCGGTCACGTGGGCTCGGCGAGCCGGTAGCCGACCGACCGCACGGTCTCGATCCAGCGCGGATCGCCGAGCTTGCGCCGGAGCTGGGCCACGTGCACGTCGAGCGTCCGGGTGGGGCCGTACCAGTGCTCGTCCCAGACGCGCTCGATCAGCTCCGTCCTGGTGACCACCGCCCCGGGGTCGGCGGCGAGGAGGGCCAGCACCCCGTACTCCTTGACGGTGAGGCCGATCTCGCCGCCGCCCAGGAACACCCGGTGGGCGCGGTGGTCGACCCGCAGCGGCCCGACCACGGTCACATCGCCCCGCTCACCCCGCTCACCCCGCTCGTTCAGCCCGGCCGGCCCGGCCGGCCCGGTGACGGACGACCCGGCGGATGGTTCGGTGGTGTCGTCCGCCGGCCCTGCCACCGGGGCCGACGGGGCCGACGGGGCCCGTTCGGCGAGGGCCGGGTCGCCGACGGTGCGTCGCAGCACGGCCCGGATCCGGGCCACGAGCTCGCGGAGCCCGAACGGCTTGCCGAGGTAGTCGTCGGCACCCAGTTCCAGGCCGACGACCCGGTCCACCTCGTCACTGCGGGCACTCACCACGAGGATGGGCAGGCGGGGCGAACGGGCCCGCAGGGCCCGGCACACGTCGAGGCCGTCCATGTCGGGCAGGCCCAGGTCGAGCACGACGAGATCGGGCTCGGGGGCGGCCAGGGCGTCGGCCCCCGTCGCCACCCGCGTGACTCCGAACCCATGGTGCTCGAGGCCGTCGGTCATGGGTTCGGCGATGGCATCGTCGTCCTCGACGAGCAGCACCCGCATGCCTTCATGGTCGCACGGCCGGGCCCGCCGGGCCGCCGACCGAACGCGATCCTGACCTGATCCGAACACGGCCGCGACCGGTTCGACCAGGTCGCCCGGGATCGGGTGGCACGCCAGGCCGGGGCCGATCGGGGCCCAGGTCCCGGGCCGGTCCCCGGGGGGATGGGGGTCCGTCGCTTCCGGGCCAGCCCCGGACACCATGCCTGGCTGCGACCGGACTTCCGGCGTCGGACCCGGGAGCGCGCCGGCCCGGAGATGTCGAACGGAACGTGGCAGCGGACCCCGACCGGCGGTTCCGGTGGTTGACTGACGCCATGGCCGGGGGCGACGGGAAGCATTCCCTCATCAGCGAGGCGCGACGGGCCGAGCTGACTCGTCGCCGGGAGGAACTGCGGGCCGACGCGCTGGCCCCGGCGGCGGATCGCCCGGCCAGCTCGGCCCGGGGTGTGCACCACGTGGCCCTCGTGTGCGCCGACGTCGGCCGCACCGTTGACTTCTACCAGGGACTGCTCGGTTTCCCCCTGACCGAGTTGTACGAGAACCGCGACCTGGCCGGTTCGACGCACTTCTTCTTCGACATCGGGAACGGCAACCTCCTCGCCTTCTTCGACCTGCCCGGGGTGGACCCCGGCCCCTATGCCGAGGTCCTCGGCGGCCTGCACCACCTGGCCATCTCGGTCGAGCGGACGCGCTGGGCGGAGCTGCGCGACCGGCTCGACGCCGCCGGCGTGGCCTACGCCCACGTGGACGGCTCGTCGCTGTATCTCACCGACCCCGATGGCGCCCGGGTCGAGCTCATCAGCGACCCCCTCGGCGAGATGTACGGGTCGCCCGTCGGCTGAGCCCGCACCACCCAGCGAGGGCGCTACAGGATGATGCTCACGCGCCCGTGGGGGCGCAGCTGGGCCAGGGCGAGCGTGGAACGCCGGTACCGGATCTCGAATCCGGCGGGCCCCCCGGGCAGCAGGGTCATGCGGTACCGGCCGGGGTAGACGTCGAGGGTCGACAGCGACGACCGGTGGATCACGAACCTGGCGCTCACGTCGACCGAGCCGTCCTCGAGCGGCCAGGCCCGCACGTTGCCGACGGACCGCGAGGTGATCGAGCGGGGCGACTCCGTCCAGGCGGTGCCGCTGACCATGGCGTCGACGCGCTGACCGAGCAGGAACCAGTCGTCACGCACGAAGAACAGGTCGTGCTCGGGGTCGCCGTCGGGCCGGTCGGTCGCCGGCACCAGGTACTGGCAGTCGGGGGTGAACAGCTCGTACCACTCGCGCAGGCGCCACGAGTCGAGGAGATCGGCGTCGTGGTATAGGAACAGCTCCACCCGCCGAGACAGCTCGGCGTCGGGCGGAGCGGCGGGCGGCGTCGGCGCCGCAGCCGGACGGGGGCCGGAGCTCATGGCCGTCTCCTCACGCGTTCGCCGGGACCTGGCCGGGGAGCGCGGTCCGGCCCCGACGGCCGAGCGGCTCGGTCTCGGGCGGATGCACCGTCCCCGACATGCGGCGGTCCCACTCGCGCCAGAAGACGCGCATCTGGAGCTCGTCGGTGAAGAGCTTGCGTTCCGAGCCCATGCCCCGCGAGATGTCGTTCCACGGAGCGACGTCCCACGCCGCGAAGCCGCGCTGACAGCGCTCCAGCGCCTCGATGTCGTCGGGGGTGGCCAGCCCGGCCGGACCCCAGAACGTGAGGAAGTTCTCCTGGCGCATGTGGCGTAGCTCCGGATCGTCGTCGCGCGGCTGCAGGCTCCAGGCGGTGACCTCCATGTACCCGGGGGCGATCGGGTAGTAGGTCCGGATCGTGATCCCCATGATGAGGTCGATCACGGCGAGATTGGGGAACACGATGAGGTTGCGGCCGGAGAACATCCGGTTGGCCCAGTCGGCCCCGTACAGCTCGGCGAAGCGGTTGCGTCGGGCGACCTGGCGCTCCAGCGCCTCCCCGCGCAGGTCCCGCCCCAGGCCGCTGTTGCGGCCGCCGGTGCCGTCGGCGCCGGTGATCACCGTGTGGCCGTTGCCGAGGTCCCATCCGGTGTTGGGGGCCGAGCCGGCGGCGAACACCATGCTCAGGTCCTTGCCCGAGTCCTTGAGCATGGCCAGGTAGCGGTGATGGGTGGTGAGCGCGTGGTAGCCGTCGGCGCTGTTCTCGCTCAGGAGCTTCCAGTTGGCCTTGGCGGCGTAGATGTGGGAACCGCCGATGATCTGCATGCCCGCCTCCGACTGGTCGGCGAAGAGGTCGAGCACGTCGGTCGCCCCGCCCAGGTAGGTCTCCAGGTCAACGATGTCGTCGGTCCAGCACAGGAACACGAATCCCCGGTAGGACGCCACTCGCGGCGGACGGGCCAGGCACAGGTTGTGGCGGTCGAAGTCGGGCCCGTAGCTGTCCTCCCCGGGCAGGGCGACGAGGTCACCCGACGTGCTGAAGGACCACCCGTGGTAGAAGCACTTGAGGAACCGGCCGTGCCCCTCGCCGCGCGTCTCGATCTGCATGCCGCGGTGCGGGCAGGAGTTGACGAAGACCCGCACGGCACCGTCGGCGTCACGGGTGAGGATGACGGGTCTGCCCCCGACGCTGCGCGTTCGGAAGTCGTGCGGGTTCTCGATCTCGCTCTCGTGGCCGACGTAGAGCCAGGACCGGTCGAACACCAGGCGCCGCTCCTGGTCGAGGATGTCGGCATCGACCATGGTGCCGCGGTGCACCCGGAAGCGCGGCGTACGGCGGTCGTCGATGACGTACGGGCCCTGGATCATCGTCACTCCCCCTCGGTGCCGGCCCGGAGACGGCCGACGGACGGATCATGGCGCGCCGGACGGCGTCGGGGCCACGCACGAGGGGCGGGTGGTGCCCGGGCGGCGACCCGCTCCGACCGGGATTGGTGGCGGGCCCGGGGATCTGATGGGCTGCGGCGGTGGTCCTCGACGTCCACACGCACGTGTTCCCGGAGCGCCTCGGCGCCCTGACGCGGCACGGTGCCCATCCCGAGCGCCCGGTGCTCGACCTGGCCGGGGACGGCTCGGGCCGCATCATGCGCGACGGCGCCGTCTTCCGGTCCGTCCACCGCTCCTGCTTCGATCTGGTGGCCCGCACCGACGCCCTCGACGCCGCCGGGGTCGATGCCCACTGCCTGATGCCGGTGCCCGTGTGCTTCACCACGGGCACCGATCCGGTGGTGGCCCGTGACTGGACGCGCGCCCACAACGACGCCCTGGCCGAGGCCGTCGCCGCCGCCCCCGACCCGTCCCGGTTCCCCTGGCTCGGCCTGCTGCCCCTGCCCGACGTCGACGCCGCCGTGGCCGAGCTGGAGCGGGGTGTGCGCGACCTCGGCATGCTCGGGGCCGAGATCCCGACGGAGCTCGGGGACGTCGACCTCGACGACCCCCGCCTCGACGGGCTGTGGTCGGCGGCCGAGTCGCTCGGCGTCGCCGTGTTCATCCACCCCGCTGACGGTGGTGCCGGGGCGATCCGGCGGCGCGGCGTGCCCGAGGACTTCGCGCTGGGCATGACCACGGCCACCGCCATGGCGGCCAGTGCACTCGTGTTCGGAGGTGTGCTCGAGCGTCACCCGCGCCTGCGGGTGGGCCTGGCCCACGGGTGCGGCACCTTCCCGTTCGCCTTCCCCCGTCTGGCCCGAGGCGCGCTGCTGCGGGCTCCGGGGGCGCCCGGTCCGCGGTCGCTCCCGGAGGCCGACGTCCTCGCCCGCCGCCTCTGGGCCGACGCCCTGGTGTTCGATCCGCGGCACCTGCCGCTGCTCGTCGAACGCTTCGGGGCGGACCACGTGATGCTCGGCTCGGACTTTCCCTTCTACCCGCCCGTCTTCGGTGACCCCCTGGCCATGCTCGACGAGGCCGAGTCGAAGGGGCTCTGCGGGCCGGCCTCCGTCGCCGACATCCGGGGGGCCAACGCCCGCCGCTTCCTCGGGCTGACCTGACACCCGAACCCGAACCCTGACACCCGAACCCGACACCCGAACCCTGACACCCGAACCCGACACCCGAACCCGACACCCGAACCCGACACCCGAACCTGACACCCGAACCTGACACCCGATGGCGTGCAGGACCGAACGAGGAGGCCCCATGGCCGAGCTCCTGCTCCTGGGCATGACCCACTACCCGCTGCTGGCGACGACCGACGACGAGATGGCGTCGCTGATGCGCCGGATGCTCGCCGACCCGCTCGTGCCCGAGGCCGAGAAGGACCCCGCAGTTTGGCCCGACCCGATGCGGGCGGAGTGGGGCGACGACGAGGCCCGCTCCAGCGCGGCGGCCCACCGGGCCCTCTTGCGGGACGGCTTCACCGCCCAGCGCGCCGCCCTGGAGGCCTTCGCCCCCGACGTGATCCTGGTCTGGGGTGACGACCAGTACGAGAACTTCAAGGAGGACCTCATCCCGGCCTACGGGCTGCTGATCTACGACGACCTCGACGCCCACCCGTGGCGGCGCTACCCGTGGCCCAACGTGTGGGGCGAGCCGGCCGATCAGGCCTTCCGCGTCCGGGGGCGGCCCGACATCGGGCGTTGGCTGGCCCGACGCCTCCTCGACGACGGCATCGACGTCGCCTACGCCTACCGACCGCTGCACCACGACGGCCTGGCCCACGCCTTCCTGAACACCCAGCTGTTCCTCGACTACGACCGCGTCGGCTTCCCGTGGCCGCTGCTGTGCATGCCGATCAACTGCTACGGCAGCCGCGTCGTGTCCGCCCGCGGCTTCTTCAACCCCTTCGGCACCGAGGTCGAGCCCGATCCCCCGGGCCCCTCGCCGCGGCGGCTCATGCAGGTCGGCGGGGCCGTCGCCCGGCACCTTCGCGACAGTCCGTGGCGGGTCGCCATGGTGGCGTCGTCGTCGTGGTCGCACGCCTTCCTCACCGACAAGACGTGGCGCCTGCGGCCCGACACGGCCAGCGACCGGCGGCTCTACGACGCGCTCGTCGCCGGCGACTACGGCGCCTGGGAGGCGACCACCACGGCCCAGATCGAGGACGCCGGCCAGCAGGAGGTCCTCAACTGGTTCGCGCTGGCGGGGGCGGCGCGTGAGCTCGATCTCGGTGGTCCCGTGGAGCACTCGTTCGTGGAGACGTGGTGCTTCAACTCCAACAAGGTGTTCGCCCGCTGGGAGGTCACCCCGTGACCGTCGCCGCCGGCCTCGACACCGGACTCGCCGCCCGGCTCGAGGGCCGCCTCGCCGGCAAGGTGGCCCTGGTGACGGGCACGTCGCCCAACATCGGCGGCATCGCCGCCTCCGGCTTCGCCGCCGCCGGGGCCCGCGTGGCCTGCAATGACATCCGCCCCGAGGTCGCCGAGGCGCGGGCGTCGATGATCCGCGACGCCGGCGGGGAGGCCATCGCCGTGCCCGGCGACGTGACCGACCCCGCCGCGATGGCCGCCGCCGTCGAGGCCGTGCTGGAGCGCTGGGGCCGTATCGACGTGCTGCTCAACAACGCCGTGCGCTTCGACACCCGGGGTCTGCTCGACATGCCCCTCGACGCCTACCGGGTGCAGCTCGACGTCGTCCTCGTCGGCGCCTTCGTGGTCTCGGGTCTGGTCGCGCGCTCGATGGTGGAGCGCGCCGTCCGCGGCTCCATCATCAACGTGCTGTCGACGGCGGCCTGGCAGGGGCAGGC
>JBIKWW010000141.1:0-8281 GCA_044356125.1 Acidimicrobiia bacterium | reverse complement strand
CGACGCCGAACCCCTTCGTCACGGCGACGATGCGGACCGAAGCGGGGTCGCCCCCGACGTCGGCGATCCGGCCGCGGACGTCGTCGAGGTTGGCGGCGAGGTTGGCGGCGAGGTTGGCGGCGAGGTCGGCAGCGACGTCGGCGCCGAGGTCGGCGGCGATGGTCCCGGTCGGCGATGGTCCCGTCGGCGATGGTCCGGTCGGCGATGGTCCGGTCGGCGATGGTCCGGTCGGCGATGGTCCGGTCGGCGATGGTCCGGTCGGCGATGGGCTCACCCGATCACCACCCAGGTCGCCTGGCGACCGACGTCGCGCCGGGCCCGCCACGAGTACAGGCCGGGATCGGCGGCGGTGCAGCGCCCGTCGACGCTGACGGCCACGACCCCCCGGCCGGCGAGCGCAGCCACCACGCCGGCGCGGAGGTCCAGGGCGGGGCGCCCGGTGGCCGTCCGGGCCCGGACGGTGTCGCCGTAGCGGCCGGCCACGGCGTCGAGCTCCACGGGCCCGAACTCGTAGTGACCGGGACCGATGCACGGGGCAACGTGGGCGGCGATCAGCGTCGGGTCCTCGCCCAGATCGACGAGGGCGTCGACGGTGCACTCGACCACGCCGTCGAGCAGCCCGCGCCATCCGGCATGGGCGACCCCCACGGCTCGGCGGCCGATGAGCACGACGGGTGCGCAGTCGGCGGTGACCACGGCGAGCGCCGCCCCGGGCACGGCGGTGACGGCCGCATCGGCAGCGGCGCCGCGCCCCCCTCCCGGCTCCCGCACCCGCACGACGGCGGTGCCGTGGTGCTGACGCAACCAGGTCGTCGGGGCACCGGTGAGCGCTGCCCAGCGACGGTCACGCTCGGCCCGGGTCGGATCGGCTGCGGCCGGTTCCGATGCGGCAGGATCCGACGGGATCTCCGGGGCGACGGCAAATGAGCCCTCGGCCCGCGAGGTCGTCCCCCACCGGACCGCCAGGGACCCGGCCGACGCCGGCGTCACGTCACTTGAGGAACGAGGGGACGTCGAAGTCGTCGTCGTCGCCGAAGTCGAGGTCGTCACTGCTGCCGCCGGAGGCGAAGACCGAGTCGGCCTTGGAGGACGGGACGGGCTTGAGCCCGGCGCGGTCCCCCTTGTCGGCCCGCTTGTCCTCCCAGCGGTCGAACCCGGCGGCGATGACGGTCACGCGGACCTCGTCACCCATGCCCTCGTCGATGACGGCGCCGAAGATGATGTTGGCGTCGGGATGGGCGACACCGTGGACGATCTCGGCCGCCTCGTTGACCTCGAAGATGCCGAGGTCGGGGCCGCCCGAGATGTTGAACACGATGCCCCGGGCACCCTCGATGGAGGCCTCGAGCAGCGGCGAGGAGATGGCCTGCCGGGCGGCCGTGGCCGCCCGCCCGTTGGCGCTGCCGTAGCCGATGCCCATGAGTGCCGAGCCGGCGTCCTTGAGGATGGTCTTGATGTCGGCGAAGTCGGTGTTGATGAGACCGGGCACCGTGATGAGGTCGGTGATGCCCTGGACGCCCTGCAGCAGGATCTCGTCGGCCATCTTGAAGGCGGTGAGCATCGTGGTCTTGTCCGACGCCACCGTGAGGAGGCGGTCGTTGGGGATCACGATGAGCGTGTCGACCTTCTCCTTCAGCGCCTGGATCCCGTTCTCGGCCTGCATCGCCCGGCGGCGGCCCTCGAAGCTGAACGGACGGGTGACGACGCCGATGGTGAGGGCGCCCTGGGACTTGGCGATCCCGGCGATCACGGGAGCGGCGCCGGTGCCGGTGCCACCGCCCTCGCCGGCGGTGATGAAGACCATGTCGGAGCCCTTGAGCACCTCGATGATCTCGTCGTGGTGCTCTTCGGCGGCCTTGCGCCCGACCTCCGGGTCGGACCCGGCGCCGAGGCCGCGGGTGAGCTCACGGCCGATGTCGAGCTTGACGTCGGCGTCGCTCATGAGCAGAGCCTGGGCGTCGGTGTTGACGGCGATGAACTCGACGCCCTTCAGCCCGGCGTCGATCATCCGGTTGACCGCGTTGACACCGCCGCCGCCGGCTCCGACGACCTTGATGACGGCGAGGTAGTTCTGCGGTGGCACCATGACGGGGACGTCCTCCGGGGAAGGGTTCCGACCACGTTAGACGCGACATGGCGCCCGACCCGGGAACCCCCTCAGGAGGACCCGCCCGAGGGGCCGCCGACGGCGTGGGCCGGAGCCGACTCGTCGACCGCCAGAGGGGCGGGGATCCCCGCCCGTCGGGCCGCCCAGGCCATGAGGTGGGCGGCGACCGGAGCGGTCAGCAACTGGAAGGCCATCGCCAGGGCCAGCTTGGTCTGCATGCTCACACCGTCGACGCGCAGCATGGCCCCGGCGAGGCTCAGGACCACACCCAGGGTCCCCGGCTTGGTGGCGGCGTGCGTGCGGGAGAGGTAGTCGCCGAGTCGGTTCACACCGATGGCCCCGAGCAGGGTGAGCGCCGAACCGGCGAGCAGGAGCACGGCGGCGACGACGTCGGTGAACGTTTCCATCAGATGCCCCGACGCTCGACGTACCGGGCCACGGTGAGCAGGGTGAGGAAGCCGAGGAGCCCGGCCACGAGGGCGAGGTCGACGAGCAGCGGGTCGGCGGTCAGCGCGATCGCGACGCCCAGGCCGTTGACGATCACACCACTGGCGACGTCGACACCGATCGTGCGGTCCGGGAGCGTCGACCGGCGGACGGTGCGCCACACGCACAGCGCCCCGGCGATGGCGAGCATGGCGAAGCAGATCGAGGCCACGATGCTCATCGGGCACGCCCCCAGGGGGTGATCGCCCGCAGCACGACGCGCTCGAGGGCCAGCACGTCGGCGCGGAGGTCGTCGGGATCGGCCAGGCCGAGGGCGTGGATGGTGAGCACGCAGCGGCCCGTGTCGGGATCCCATCCGGCGTCGAGGGTGAGCGTGCCCGGGGTGACCGTGACGCCGTTGCCCACGATGGTGGCGACCAGCGACGAGGAGGTGGACAGGGGAACCACGACGATGCCCGTCCGGGTGCGGGCCGGGGTGGGGATGACGACGGCGAGCACGACCGCCCAGGTCGACACGACGAGACGGCGGAGCAGGTCGACGAGCAGCAGGACCAGGCCCCAGGGACGGACGCGGTGACCGCCGGTCGGACGGGGCCGTACGACAGCGGCCACGGCGGCGGCGGCGGCGAGGCCGCCGATGCCGTTCGCCCAGGTGAGCTCGCCGTTGAAGCCGAGCCACACGAGCACGAGGACAGGGACCACGACGATCACGGCGCCGCCACCCCCGCGGGGCCCGACCCGGAACCGGGCACGGGACCGGGCACCGATCGGGGAGCGAGGTCCCGGGCGGCGCGCTCGGCGAAGCGGACGACCGGCCCGGCGGCGACGGCGATGGCGAGCGTGGCCGCGACCGTGACGATCGTCGCCGCCGACATCAGCCCGTTCCGGCGGACGATGCCCACCGGCACGTGCTCGGGCCTGGGCTCGCCCCAGAACACGCCGGTCCAGATCTTGGCCATCGACACCAGCGTGAGGAGGCTCCCCACGAGGGCGACGCCGACCACCCACCAGGCCCGCTCGCCGATGGCGGCGTTGATGAGACCGAGCTTGCCGACGAACCCCGACAGCGGTGGGATCCCGGCGAGGCTGAGGGCGGGCAGGGCGAACAGCACGGCGAGGGTGCCGGAGCGGGTGAGCATTCCCCCGATGTCGGAGAGGCGACTGGTCCCGGCGGCCCGCTCCAGCGTGCCTTCGACGAGGAACAGCGCCGTCTTCACGGGGATCTGGTGGATCACGAACAGGATCGTGGCCGCGATCGCCGCGGTCGTGCCGAGTCCCACGCCGACCACCATGTAGCCGATCTGGCTGACGATGTGGAAGCTCAGGATCCGCTTCATGTCACCCTGTGCCAGGGCGCCGAGGGCCCCGACGACGATCGTCAGCGCGCCGATGATCAGCAGCAGCGAGCGCTGCTGCCCGGGGAACACGGTGGCCTCGGTGCGGATCAGCGCGTACACGCCGATCTTGGTCAGCAGGCCGGCGAAGACGGCGGTGACCGGGCTCGGCGCCGTCGGGTAGGAATCGGGGAGCCAGAAGAACAGCGGGAAGACGGCGGCCTTCAGTCCGAAGGCCAGCAGGAGCAGGAGGTTCAGGCCGAGGGAGACCCCGCCGGGAAGGTCCCCCACCCGTTCGGCCAGGGCTGCCATGTTGACCGTTCCGGTGGCGGCGTAGACGAGCCCGACGGCGAGGAACAGCACGAAGGACTCGATCACGTTCAGCACCGTGTAGGTGGTGCCGGAGGCGATCTGGGCGTCGGTGCCTTCGAGGGTGATCAGCACGTAGCTCGCCATGAGCAGGACCTCGACGGCGACGAACAGGTGGAAGAGGTCACCGGCCACGAAGGCGAGCGACACCCCGGCCGCCAGTGCCAGGTAGGTGGGCTCGTAGTAGGCGCTGTCGCCGTCGGCCGTGCCCTGGCCGATGGCGAAGACGTGCACGACGAGGACCATCGCCGCTCCGATGAGCACCATCACCGCGGCCAGGCGGTCCATCACCAGCGCGATGCCGACGTCGGTGGCCCATCCGCCCAGGCGCACGACCACGGACCCGTTCCGTTCCACCCCGACGAGACCGGCCGTGGCGAGCCCCAGGTTGACCGTGAGCGCGGCCGAGGAGAGGACCCGCTGCAGCCTCCGGTGGCGCAGCAGGCAGAGCGTCACCGCCGCGCTCAGCAACGGAACGGCGACGACGAGCACGACGACGGTGCTCACGAGGCCTCGCTGTGGGGGAGGCCCAGGGCGTCGTCGTCATGGTCGGGGCGCGGGCCGGATGGCTCCGGGTCGGGCGACCGGCGGGCGATCCGCCGATCCTCGATGTCGTCCTCCACGGTGTCCTCGCCGTCGATGGTCCACGAACGCCAGGCGAGGGCGATCAGGAACGCCGTGACGGCGAGGCCGATCACGATCGAGGTGAGCACGAAGGCCTGCGGGTAGGGGTCGTTCAGACGGCCACCGCGGCCGACGATCGGAGCGCCGCCGTCCGTCCGCCCGGTCACGACGACCAGGAGGTTGATCCCGTTGCCGAGGGCACCGACCCCGAGCACGATGCGGGTCATGGACCGCTGCAGCAGCAGATACACGCCGACGGCGCAGAAGGTGCCGGCGGCCAGGGCCAGGGCCGCGCTCACGACCGGACCTCCCCGGCGGCCTCCATCGGACCGGGACCGGCACCGGGTGCCTCCGGAGGCGTGGGGCCGGGTCCGCCGAGCTCGGCGATGACCATCAGCACCACCCCGATGACGAGCACGTAGACGCCGAGGTCGAAGAACATCGAGCTGACGATCTTCACCTCGCCGATGAGCGGTGGATGGAGGCGCCAGATGGACGACTCCAGGAACTGCCCGCCGCCGGCCAGCGGGGCGACGGCGGTGAGACTGGCGAGCAGCAGCCCGCCGCCGACGAGCAGGGGCGGATCGAACGGAACCGCCGGGCGGTCGGCGTCGGCCCCCGCCCCGAGGAAGCGCAGGGCGAAGGCGCAGGCGGCGATGAGCCCGCCGGCGAACCCCCCTCCGGGCGCGTTGTGGCCCCGGAAGGTGATGTAGATGCTGAGCAGCAGCACCAGCGGGACGATCGCCCGGCCGGTGGTGTCGACGATGACCGAACGGGCCGGCTCCTCGGGATGCGACGGGATCACGACGATCCTCCGATGGCCGCCGACCGGCCCTGGCGGGCCCGGCGGCGGGCGGCGACGACGATGTTGGAGACCCCGATGCCGGCCAGCGCCAGCACCGTGATCTCGCCCAGCGTGTCGGCCCCGCGGATGTCGACGAGGATGACGTTGACGACGTTGCGGCCTCCCCCGGCGGGCAGGCTCTGCTCGATGGCCGCAGCCGCGGGGGTGGGGGCGGTGCGGGCGGCCGAGGCGGCGAGCGCGAACACCGTGACCGTGGCGCCGACGGTCGCCGCCAGCGCCACCCGCAGCGGCCTCGGAGCCCACGACGGCGGGGGGTCGAACCGCTCGGGCAGGCGGCGCAGCGCCAGCAGGAACACCACGATTCCCACGGTCTCGACCATGAACTGGGTCAGGGCGAGATCGGGAGCCCCGGCCACGAGGTAGATCACGGCGCTCACGTTGCCGGCCGCCCCGAGCAGGAGCACCGCCGTGAACCGGCGCCGGGCGGACGGGACGGCGAGCGTGAGCGCCACGCAGAGGGCCACCAGTACGACCTGCAGGGCGGAATCGGCCACGACCACCGACGACGAGACCGGTCCGGCCCCGGCGACGAAGGCCGCGCCGAGGCACAGCACCAGGCTGCCCAGGACGATGCCGATGTAGGCGGGCAGCGAGCCGTTGTGGATCGCCGCCGTGACGGAGCGGGATCCGTCGAGCAGGCCGTCGTAGATGGCACCGAAGGCCCGGGAGCCGCGCAGCTCCGTCGGCGACGACCCCTCGCCGCGGCGGACGCGGGCCCACCCGGCGGCACCGCCCACGACGAGTGCCGCCATCGAGAGGACCAGGGCGGTGTTGAAGCCCGCCCACAGCGTGATCGACTTCGTGGCCGCCTTGGCGTCGAGCGACCCGGCGGCACGGGCGATCCACGGACCGATCGCCGAGGCCGAGATGCCTCCCACCAGGCCGGCTGCGGCGAGCATCGCCGCCGGTCCGGTGAGGCGGGTGTCGGGCCGGTGCCACGGGGTCGGCTCCCGGCCGGGCTTGTCGGCCAGCAGACCGTGCACGAGCCGGACGGTGTAGGCGACCGTGAGCACGGCACCGACGGCCACGGCGAGCAGCGCGAACGTCGCCCGGCCACCGTCGTCGTGGGCGAGACGGACGAGCGCGTCGAGCCCCTTCTCCTTGGCTGCGAAGCCGAGCAGCGGTGGGGCCCCGGCCATCGAGGCGGCGGCCAGCAGGGTGGTCACGGCGAGCAGCGGCTCACGGCGCCCGACGCCGGAGAGCTGCCGCAGATCCCGGGTGTGGGCGGCGTGGTCGACCGTCCCCACGACGAAGAACAGGGCCGCCTTGAAGACCGCATGCGCGCTGATCATCGCCACACCGGCAGCAGTGGCCGATGGCCGGCCGAGTCCCACGAGCACCATGAGCAGCCCGAGCTGGCTGACCGTTCCGTGGGCCAGCACCAGCTTGGCGTCGTGCTCCCGCAGGGCCCGCACGGACCCGAGGATCATGGACGCGACGCCGAGACCGAGCACCGGTACCCACCACACGGCCCGCCCTCCGACCGCCGGGGCGAACCGGGCGGCGAGCACGATCCCGGCCTTCACCATGGTGGCCGAATGGAGGTAGGCCGAGACCGGGGTGGGTGCGGTCATGGCCCCGGGGAGCCAGAAGTGGAACGGCACCTGGGCCGATTTGGTCAGCGCGCCGACGACCACGAGGGCCAGGCCGGTCGAGGCGACGGCTCCCGTGGGTGGGTTGGCGAGGATGGCCGAGAGCTGCGTCGTGCCGGCCCCTGAGGCCAGGAGGGCGAGACCGCCCAGGAGCGCGAGACCGCCGGCCCCGGTGACCAGCAGGGCCTGCTGGGCGGAGCGGACGGCTGCCGGCGACGCCCCCCGGCCGCCGATGAGCACGTAGGAGATGACGCTGGTCGCCTCCCAGGCGAGGAACAGCGACCAGACGTCGTCGGCCCAGACGAGGCCGAGCATCGACCCGGCGAACAGCACCAGGAGGGCCGACGTGCGGCCGCTGTCGGCGTCGTCGTGCAGGTAGGAGGAGGCGAACACGGCGACGAGCACGCCGATCCCGCCGATGACCAGCGCCATGAGCAGGCCGAAACGGTCGGCCCGCAGCCGGAACGTCACGGCCCCGTACCAGGCGTAGGACGCCCGGCCCCCGGGCGACGCGGCGAGGGCCCAGAAGGCGCTGGCCGCCCCGAGAGCCCCCATGACCACCCATCCGACCGGGGCGGCGCGACGCCCGAGCGCGAGCAGGACCAGGCCGGCGAGCGCATGGGCGACAAGGAGCAAGGTCATGGCGGTGGTGGCACGGGTGCTGTGACCCGTGGGGGGATGGTACCGACGGTCGGCGTGTCCACCGACCCCCGGGCCCGATCCCGCTCGGGGGCGTTGCGGGATGGTCGTCGGGCCCGTTGCGGGCGTGTTGCCGGGGTGTGGCGGGTCGGTTTCGGCAGGGTTCCGGGGGGCCGACGACCCTACGATCGCGGTGCCCGCCACGTCCCAGGAGGACCCGTGCCCCGACTCCGCCAGGTCCGCCGCTCCGAGACCGACGCCCGCATCGTGACGACCATGTACGACCGGCTCATCGGGGGACGGG
>JBIKWW010000140.1:0-8312 GCA_044356125.1 Acidimicrobiia bacterium | reverse complement strand
GCTGGCGGAAGGCGAGGTGGCGATCGTGCAGCACGAGTTCGGGATCTTCGGCGGACGCGATGGCGACGAAGTGATCGACGTCCTGACGTCGCTTGCCGTTCCGGCGATCGTCGTGCTGCACAGCGTCCCCGCTCAGCCGACCGACCATCAACGCCAGGTGATGGAGGCGGTGTGCGCCGCTGCGGGCCGCGTGGTGGTGATGGCCGTCGGCGCCGGTGAGCGGCTGCTGTCGTCCTACGACGTGGACCCGTCGAGGGTGGTGATGATTCCCCACGGTGCGACGTTGCCGGTGGCACCGATTCCGGTGCCACCGCCCGCACCGACACGTCCGCTGCAGCTGCTCACCTGGGGACTGCTCGGTCACGGCAAGGGGATCGAGCACGTCGTGACCGCCTTGTCGATGCTGCGGGACGTGACACCTCGCGTTCGCTACACCGTGGCCGGCGCCACACATCCGAACGTGTTCGCACGTGAAGGCGACCGATACCGGCACTCGCTCAGCCGGCGCTCGTGGGCGCTCGGGGTGGCAGGATCGGTCGAGTTCGACGACCGGTACCGGGACGTGCCGTCACTGGTGCGATTCGTCGAGTCGCACTCGATGGTGGTGCTGCCCTACGACTCCCGCGACCAGGCGACCTCGGGGGTGCTGGTGGATGCGATCGCGGCCGGCCGGCCCGTGATCGCAACGGCATTCCCCCATGCGGTCGAGCTGCTGTCCGACGGGGCGGGCATCGTCGTGCCCCATCGGGATCCCTCGGCCATCGCCACCGCGATCCGTTCGGTCCTGCGCGACCCGGAGCGGCTCACGGCGATGGCCGCGCGCGCAGGTGAACTGGCACCGCAGTTCTCGTGGGACGCCGTTGCGACCAGGTACCTGGAGCGCTGCGACGAGCTCCAGCCGGTCGCATCACGGCGTGCGTCATGAGTGCGACCGACGCGGCGCTGTTCGATCACGTCGAGGCGATGACCGACGAGCGCGGGATGTTCGAGCATGCGCGGTTCGACGAGCCGAGACCCGAGCACGGATACTGCACCGACGACAACGCTCGTCTGCTGGTGGTCGCCTCGCGTGAGCCCGACGGTGGCGTGGTCGGCCGACTCGGGCGGGTGGCGCTCGAGTTCGTGCGGCGGGCGATGGCCCCCGATGGTCGGGTGCACAACCGAATGGACCGGGGAGGTGCGTTCACCGACGTTCCGTCCACCGCCGACTGCTGGGGACGGGCGATGTGGGGCCTGGGTTCGGCGGCGTCGCACCACGATGACCCGACGGTGCAGGCCACCGCCTCGACCCTGTTCCGGATCGGGGCCGGCCAGCGCTCGACATGGCCTCGATCGATGGCGTTCGCCGCCCTCGGTGCGGCGGACGTGCTGGTGCACGCTCCCAGCCTCGACATCGCCCGGGCCCTGCTCGGCGACGCAGTGGCCGTGATCGGACGCCCCGGCTCCGGCCCCTGGCGATGGCCGGAGGAGCGGCTGACGTACGCGAACGCCTCGCTCGCGGAGGCACTCATCGCAGCGGGGGCAGGCCTCGGCGACGATGACGTGCTCGACGACGGGCTCACGATGCTCGACTGGCTGCTCGATCGCTGGACCCGGGCGGGCCACCTCTCCGTGACCGGGGTGGACGGCGACGGGGCAGGAACGGGAGTGCGCGAACGCGCCGCGACGAGGCCGGTCGCGTTCGATCAGCAGCCGATCGAGGTCGGTTCGTTGGCGGATGCGTGCTGGCGTGCGTACACGCTGACCTCGAACCGCCGCTGGTCCGAGGGCGTGCTGCTCGCCGAACGGTGGTTCGACGGGGACAACGACGCCGGCACCCCGATGCGCGATGCGACCAGCGGCGGGGCCTTCGACGGCCTCGAGCCGGCCGGCGTCAACCGCAACCAGGGGGCCGAGTCGACGCTGGCACTGGTCTCGACCCGTCAGCGGGCACGGTCGCTCGTCGAGGTCGTTCGATGACCTCCGCCTCGCAGGTCCTGACCGACACCGGGATCGACCTGCGCAGCGACATGCGACGGGTGCTCCTGCGGTTCTTCGTCCCGGGACGCGAGGAGGTGGGTCCGGGGGCCTCCCGCGCCGGGAGCGTCATCGATCGCGTGATGGCCTTGGACGACGCCGATGTCGCGGCCGAGCTCGCGTCGCTGAGGCTGCGGTTCGGTGAGCGGCACCCGGACCTCGACGACGTCTTCGCGCATCACGCCGACCTCGCGACCACCCGGCTCGGACCGGCGGTCGACGTCTCGCTGCACCGGCGTCTGCTGCTGGGCGCGGCGTTCAGCCACGAGTACTCGATCGAGGGCGCCGCACTCTGCAACCCCTCGATCGTGGCGCATCCCGACGGACCGGATGCTGACGGCGCGACCCGGTTCGTGATGGCGGTTCGCGGGATCGGCGAGGGCCACCGGTCGTCGATCGGCTTCCGGTGCGGCACCGTCGCCGCCGACGGGCTGGTCTCCCTCGATCCCGCAGGGACCCGGTCTCGAGCGGGGTCGCACGTCCCGGGGATCCACCATCGGAGCGTCGTGCACCGGAAGCTGCGCGAGCTCGACGACGACCACGACAACGCCGCCTACGTGCTCGACTCCCTGCCCGACCGATTCGACGGCGGCGAGCTCGATCGGCGGCTGCAGGCACTCCGGGACGACGCGGCGACGCGGCGACATGCCTCCTCGACGGAGGCCCACCTGCGCCGCATCGCTCGCGCCTCCTACCGGGTGGAGTTCTCCCACGATGTCGCCCTGGGCGGGCGGGTGCTGTGGCCCCATGCCCCGGACGAGCGCAACGGGATGGAGGACGCACGCTTCCTCGAGATCACCGACGGGAGCGCGCCGAGGTACTGCGCCACCTACACCGCGTTCGACGGCACCGATGCCCGGCAGTACCTGCTGACCACCGAGGACTTCCGTTCGTTCGACATCGGCCCGATGGCAGGTGCCGCAGCGAGCGGGAAGGGGTTGGCGCTGTTCCCCCGTCTCGTCGGCGGGCGCCATCTGGCGCTCTCCCGGGCCGACCGGGAGTCCAACGCCCTTGCCGCGTCCGACGACCTCCGCTGCTGGGACCGTTCGACACCGCTGCAGCAGCCGACACGACGGTGGGAGGTGGTGCAGCTCGGGAACTGCGGCTCGCCGATCGAGACCGGACGCGGATGGCTCGTGCTGACCCATGGCGTCGGTCCGATGCGGACCTACTCGATCGGTGCGATCCTGCTCGACCTCGACGAACCGCACCGGGTCATCGGCGCAACGACGGAGCCGCTGCTCACCCCCGGTGTCGAGCGACAGGACGGTTACGTCCCGAACGTCGTCTACACCTGCGGCGCGCTCGTCGTCGGTGAGCGGCTCGTGGTGCCGTACGCGATCGGTGACCAGCGCATCGCCATCGCGGTCGGCTCGCTCGACGAGGTTCTCGACGCGATGGACCGTCGATGACGGACGTCGTCGCCACCGGTGCCGGTTGCGGCCTCGCCGGTCGAGGGGTCCGGCTGACCCTCGTGTCGCGAGCTCGGCGGGGTCAGCCCTGGGGATGATGCCGGTGCCGTTCCCGATCCGGACAATGGCGCCATGAGCGAACTTCTCAGCATCTTCGTCGAGTCCGTCGTGCAGGGTCTCAACGATTACCTCGTCTTCGCGATCCCGCTGTTCGTCCTGGTGTGGTTCGTGTTCCGCTCCCGGCTGGACCATCGCAAGGTCCAGGAACGGCAGCGGGCCGATGCCGCGCAGTGGCAGCGAGAACTGAAGATGTCGATCGTCAGCCAGGTCATGTTCGGTGCAGCGGCCATCGCGGCCGGCCTCATCGTGCAGGTCGGGCTGGGCGGTCCCTTGGCGGACCTTTCCTCCTGGACGTCGCCGGTGGGAATCGGTGTCCTCACGATGGCCGGTGTGCTCGTCGACGACGCGTACTTCTACTGGAGCCACCGGGCCCTGCACACGCCCCGCCTGTACCGCCGATTCCACTTGACCCACCATCGCAGCGTCGACGTCAACCCCCTGACATCGTTCTCGTTCCACCCCGTCGAAGCCGTCATCAACGCCGTTCCACTGACCCTCGCCGCTGCGCTGCTGGGGCTTCCCCCCGCCGTGCTGGTGTTCTGGGGATACCTGTCGCTGTTCAACAACCTGCTGGGTCATCTCGGCTTCGAGTGGATGCCGCGGTGGGCTCAAGAGCTCCCGATCCTCCGCCTGAAGACCCCGTCCACCCACCACAACCTCCACCACGAACGTGTCCGGGGGAACTACGGCCTGTACTTCACGTTCTGGGACCGGATCAGGGGGACGCAGTTCCCCGACTACGACGATCGGCGTCGGGCCGTGCTCGCCCGCATCGATGATCGTGCGCCCGCACCCACGCCCAGGCGTCCCGGAGCGGCCCCGGAGATAGGGTGATGGTGGAGATGGTGCGATTCACCCCTGTACCGGAGCGGGAGGCCTGGTGCTCCGCCTGAGCTTGCCGGGCCGTGTCACGGGGAGGTCGTTCGCGCTCGCCGTGGCCGTCGTCGGCATCGGATTGGCCGTGGTCATCCTGTCCGACGAAGCGGTGAACTCGGCGCCGCCCATCCCGCTCCCGCACCGCGTGTTCGGCGGAGCTGTGGCGGCGGCGGCCGCCGCCTGGTCGACGAGACGGCCGCGTTCCGGCACGGTCGTGGGGCTGGTCACGGTCGTCGGGCTGGCCTGCTGGCACCTGGGCTTCGCCTCGTCGCTGGTGTACCTGGCCGTGTTCACCATGTACCAGTCGCTTGCGCACTCCGACCTGAAGCGGGGCGTCGCCGTGGGGGTCAGCCTCATTGCGCTGCTGGCGGGCCCGGCTGTGACCGCGCTGCGGGTGGACCGCCGCAGCGTCACGCTCGAGCTCGCCACCGCTGCGCTGGTCGACGTCTCGCTGGTATGCCTCCTGGTGTGGGTCGCCGCGGGGCAACTGCGTGCGGAGCGGATGGCCCACACCGCGGTCTCCGCCCTCCGGACGGCCGAGCAGGCAGGTCTGATCGCGGCCGAGCGTCGGAGGATCGCCGCCGAACTGCACGACGTGGCGGGTCACCACCTCGCGACGATGGCGGTCGAGACGAAGGTCGCCCTCCGACTCGGGGACATCGACTCGCTGCGACATGCGGCCGAGTCGGTCGCTGACCGAGCCGTCGAGTCGCTGAACGCCATGCGGCGGCTTGCCCATCTGCTCTACCAGGCCGGATCGGCGCCGTTGGAGCCCGCCGGGACGGTCCAGGCGCTCGAATCCCTGTGCCGCCTGGTCGAGAGCGCGGGCCTGGAGGTGCGACTGCGATCCCCGTCGGACTGGCCGGTGATCGACACGGCCGTCGACGGGGCCTGCTACCGGATCGTGCAGGAGGCACTCACCAACGTCATGAAGCACAGCGAGGCGACATCGGCCGACGTCGAGATCACGATCGAGGACGAGTCGGAGATCGTCGTCCGGGTCTCCAACGCTGCGGGGGGAGGCGATGATGCGACGTCGGGCCTCGACGACTGGCACAGCGGCGAGGCGCCGGACTGGAGCGGTCACGGCCTGATCGGCATGCAGGAACGCACCCTCGCCTGCGGTGGGTCGTTCCGGGCGGGGCGCATCGACGGGCGGTGGCTCGTGGAGTCCCGGATGCCGGTGGGGCGACGATGATCTCCGTTCTGCTGGTCGACGACGACCTGGCGATCCGCCGGTCCTTCTCGCGTCTCATCGAACTGGAGGACGACATGCGCGTCGTCGGTTCGGTGAATGATGGGTCTTCGGCCCTGCGACTGGTTCCTGCACTGCAGCCCGATGTCGTGGTGATGGACATCCGCATGCCGCACATGAACGGCATCGAGGCGACGATGCGGATCCGTGCGCTCGCCGCTCCCCCGGCCGTCATCGCTGTCACGACCTTCGACCTCGACGAGTACGTGCTCGGTGTCCTACGCGCCGGCGCGAGCGGCTTTCTCGTGAAGCATCAGGCCCCCGAGACCCTCGTCGGAGCGATCCGTGTGCTCGCCGAAGGGGGTGGCATGGTGTCGCCTCGGGCGACCCGACTCCTGCTGGAGCAGCTGATGCCCGTCGACCCCGAGCCGGTAGGCCGGTCGCTGCTGACCGCACGGGAGGCGGAGATCGTGGAGCTCGTGGCCAAGGGGTGCACGAACGACGACATCGCCCGCGACCTGTCGGTGTCACTACCCACCGTGAAGTCGCACATCCGGGCCATCCTGCGCAAGATCTCCGGAACCACGCGTGTCCACATCGTCATCTGGGCCTACGAGAACAACGTGCGGTGAGGGCGGCGTCGGTCGGGCTCACGGGGGTCATCTCGAACCAGATCCGGTTGCTCGACAGGTGATGCTCCGTGGAGCGACCCGCGGTGATGACGGGCCAAGCCCGGAAGGGGGATGCCCCGCGCCGAGCGGGCCGCTCCACCGGACTAGACCAGCACACGACGAAAGGTGAGACATGGGAACCATCGTCGGTCGTGTCGCCGAGATCCGCCGCTATCCGGTCAAGTCGATGACGGGCGAACTGCTCGCCGAGGCCGTCCTCGATCGGCTCGGCATCCCGGGCGACCGGCGCTTCGCCGTGCGCGACGCCACCACCGGCAAGGTCGTCAGCGCCAAGCAGCCCCGGCACGCCGCCCTCCTCGACTGCCGGGCGACGCTCGGAGGCGGGGAGCTCCTCGTGACCACGGCCGACGGGCGGCGCTTCGCCCCCGCTGATCCCGCCGACCGGGCCGAGCTCGACGCCGCCCTGTCGTCGTTGCTGGGCCGGCCCGTCCGCTTCGAGGCCGCCACCGGCGACGACGGCGTGTACGAGAGCTGGTGGCCGGAGATCGAGGGTCTCGCCTTGTCCGGGATCACCACCGACTTCCCCGTCGGCATGGCCACCGGGAAGGGGACCTTCGTCGACCTCGCCGCCCTGCACGTCGTCACCAGCGCCAGCCTCGACCACCTGCGCACCCTCGCCCCCGGGAGTGCGATCACCCCGGACCGGTTCCGGCCCGGCATCCTCATCGACGGCGGCACTCCCGGTGCCTTCGCCGAGAACGACTGGGCCGGCCGCACGGCGAGGATCGGGTCGGCCGCGATCACCGTCTCGATGGTGGCGCCGCGGTGCGTGATGACGACCCTGGCCCAGGGCGCGCTGGTCCGTGACCCCGGTGTGCTGCAGGCGCTCGCCACCCACAACCGCCTCGAGCTCGGGGGCGGCGGGGCGTTCGCCTGCCTGGGTGCCTACGCCGAAGTCGACGGTCCGGGCACCATCGCCGTGGGCGACCCCGTCGAGCTCGACTGAGCCGTCGACGGGTGCCGGTCAGGACCGGCCGGCGTGGCCGAGCACGATCTCGGCGATGCGTTCCCCGTGGGTGTCCTGGAGGAAGTGGCGGGCGTCGTCGAGGGCGTCCCACGTGGCATGGGGGATGCGCTCCCGCCACGCCCTGCCCCAGTCACCGGTGAACACCTGGTCGGCCATGCCCCACACGAAGTGCACGGGAAGTGCGGTGGCGTTGACCGCCTCGAAGTTGCGGGCCTGGGCCTCGGCGTCGCCCCGGTGGGCATCGTGGACGGGGATGCTGATCGGGAACTGCCTCGGCCCGGTCACGGCCGCCTCACCGAGGCCGGCGAACGGGGCGTCGTAGGCCCGTCGCACGGCATCGGCCTCGGGCGCCAGTGGTGCCGGACGGCCCTGCAGGGCGGGCGCCAGCGCCTCCTGGGGCGTGGCCCGTCCGGTGCCGATGACCATGAGCGTCCCCCAGTTGAACGACGCGGGCACGTGGTCACGGAACAGGCCCCCGGGGAGGTTCTGCTGGATCCAGGTCCGGATGCCCGGCGAGTACTCGTAGCCCTCGTGGTGCAGCCACGTGTTCATGATCACGAGCCGGGCGAACCGCTCCGGTGCGCCGGCCACCTGGGCCAGCCCGGTGGGCCCGCCCCAGTCCTGCACGAAGAGGGTGATGTCTCGCAGATCGAGGGCGCTGATCAGACGCTCCAGGTTCGCCGTGTGGCGGGCGATGCCGTACCAGGCCGGGTCGGTCACCTTGTCACTGCGGCCGAAGCCGATGTGGTCGGGGGCGATGCAGCGGTACCCGGCGGCCAGCATCGGCGGGATGATGTGCCGGTAGAGGTAGCCCCACGTGGGCATGCCGTGGATCATCAGCGCGACCGGCGCGTCCCGGGGTCCCTCGTCGACGTAGTGCATCCGCAGCCCGTCGAGATCGAACCACCGCGGCTCGTAGGGGAAGTCGGTCAGCGGGGCGAAGTTCGTGTCGGGGGTCCTCAGCCGCGGGATGTCGTCCATGGTCTTGGTTCTAGCGTCGATGGGTGACGCGGCACATCGGGAGCGGCCCCGGC
>JBIKWW010000139.1:0-8329 GCA_044356125.1 Acidimicrobiia bacterium | reverse complement strand
GCCCAGGCGGCCGACATGCGGGTCAACGTCGAGCTCGAGACCAACGGGATGACCGTCAACCTCGGGCCTCAGCACCCGGCCACCCACGGCACCCTGCGCATCGTGGCCAAGCTCGACGGCGAGCAGGTCATCAGCTGCGAGCCCGTCATGGGCTACATGCACCGGGGCTACGAGAAGCTGCTCGAGGTCAGGACCTACCCCCAGGTCAACACCCTGATCAACCGGATCGACTGGCTCGGCAGCTTCTGCAACGAGGTCCCGTTCATCCTTGCCGCCGAGCAGCTCATGGGGATCGAGGCCCCGCCGCGGGCCCAGTGGATCCGCACCGTGCTGTTCGAGCTCGGCCGGATCGCCAACCTCTCGCTGTTCCTCGGCGACCTCGGGGTCCAGCTCGGGGCCATCACCCCGGTGTTCTTCGCCTTCCGCGACCGCGAGCACGTGCTCAACCAGATCGAGGCCGCCACCGGTGGGCGGTTCCACCCCAACTTCGACCGCATCGGCGGGCTCAAGGACGACCTGCCCAAGGGCTGGATCGCCGAGACGCGCACGGCGATGGACCGTCTCGGTGAGTTCTGCGACACGATCGAGGAGCTGCTGATCGGCAACCTCATCTTCCAGGAGCGCACCCGCGGCATCGGCGTGATCCCCCGGGAGAAGGCGCTCGAGTACGGCATGTCGGGCGCCAACCTGCGGGCCTCGGGCGTCGACTGGGACCTGCGTCGCGACGGTGAGTCGCCGCTGGCCTGGAAGCACGTCGGCTTCAAGGTCTGGACCCACCCCGACGGCGACTGCTACGCCCGCTGCTGGATCCGCCTCCAGGAGACCCGCGAGGCCATCGGCATCGTGCGGCGGCTGCTCGACGGCCTGCCGTCGGGGCCGATCATGGCCAAGGTCCCCCGCATCATCAAGGTGCCGGCGGGCGAGACGTACGTGGCGACCGAGAACCCCCTCGGCGAGATGGGCTACTACGTGGTCTCCAAGGGCGGCCTCGGCCCCTTCCGGGTCAAGGTCCGTACGCCCAGCTTCTCCAACATCTCGATCGTGCCCTGGGTGACCAAGGGTGTGTTCGTACCTGACATCATCACGATCCTCGCCAGCCTCTACTTCATCCTGGGCGACATCGACCGCTGAGCGGTCGAAGCCCCCCACGACAACGGACCGCCACCCGTGCTCTACGCCATCACCCTCGCCTACTGGCAGCAGCAGATCCTGAAGCTGGGCGCCGTCCTGGTGGTCATCCCCGTGGGCGGCCTGCTGCTCGGATGGCTCTTCCTGCTGAAGATGATGGCCCACATGCAGAGCCGCCTCGGGCCCATGGAGCCGGGCGGGTTCCACGGCTGGTTCCAGAACATCGGCGACGCCGTCAAGTTCATCCAGAAGGAGGACATCGTCCCGGCCAAGGCCGACAAGTGGGTGTTCTCCCTCGCCCCCTACGTGGTCGTGCTCTCGACGTTCCTGCTGTTCCTCGTCATCCCGGCGGGCCCCGACCTGGTGATCTCCGACCTGGGTGTGGGCATCTTCTACGCCCTGGCCGTCTCCTCCATCTCGGTCGTGGGCATCCTGATGGCGGGCTGGGCGTCGGCCAACAAGTACTCGCTGATGGGCTCGCTGCGGGCCGCGGGCCAGCTCATCGCCTACGAGCTCCCGCTCGTGCTGGCCGTGATCGGCGTGGTGATCCAGGCCGGTTCGATGAGCCTCCCGGGCATCGTTGCGGCCCAGAGGGACTTCGAGATCTTCGGCCTCGACCTCGCCGGGATGCCGTTCATCACGACCCAGTTCGTGGGCTTCGTGATCTTCATGATCGCCGCCCAGGCCGAGCTGACCCAGCCCCCCTTCGACATGCCCGTCGCCGAGTCCGAGCTCGTCACCGGCTACATGACCGAGTACTCGGGCTTCCGCTTCCTGAGCTTCTTCCTCGGTGAGATCGCCTCCACCTTCGCCCTGTCGGCCATCGCCGCCACGCTGTTCCTGGGCGGCTGGTACGTGCCCATGCCCGACCTGTGGAACGGCAACCTCGCCAATCTCCTCGGGCCCGGGGTGCTCCTCGGCAAGGTGCTGCTCGTGAGCTTCCTCATCTTCTGGTTCCGCTTCAGCTACCCGCGCTTCCGCGAGGACCAGCTCCAGTCCATCGCCTGGAAGTACCTGATCCCCCTCAGCCTCGTGAACATCATGGTGACGGCCGTCCTGAAGGTGGCGTTCTGATGCCCAAGCCGCAGCTTCCCGCCGTCGTCAAGGGCCTCACCGGAGGCCTGCAGGTGACGATGCGCGAGCTCTTCAAGCCCGCCCAGACGACCCAGTACCCCCGGGAACGCGAGGCCCCCGCCCCCCGGGCCCGCGGCGTCATCACCCTGCGGGAGGAGAACTGCACCGCCTGCATGCTGTGCAGCCGCTCCTGCCCGGACTGGTGCATCTACATCGAGGGTCACAAGGACAAGGCTCCACCGCGACGCGAGGGCGGCAAGCCCCGCACCGTCCAGGTGCTCGACCGCTTCGACATCGACTTCGGCCTCTGCATGTACTGCGGGATCTGCGTCGAGGTCTGCCCGTTCGACGCCCTGTTCTGGAGCCCCGAGTACGAGTACTCGGCGTCATCCATGGCCGACCTGCTGCACGACAAGCAGCGGCTCGGCGAGTGGGACAAGACCGTTCCCGAGAAGCAGGCGCTCGAAGCGGGCGCCGACGCCAAGAAGAAGTAGCGTCGATCCCCGTGCTTGCGCAGAACATCGTCTTCGCAGTGCTCGCCGTGGCGATGGCCGCATCGGCCATCCGCATGGTCACCACCCGCAACGTCGTGCACGCGGCGCTGTACCTGGTGATCGTGTTCGCCGGCTTCGCCGCCCAGTACATCCTCCTCGCCGCCGAGTTCGTGGCCGTCGTCCAGGTGCTCGTCTACATCGGCGCCATCGTGGTCCTGCTGCTGTTCGGCGTGATGCTCACCCGGGCCCGCATCGGCCAGGAGCTCGACCTCGACAACGACCAGCGCTGGGTGTCGGCGATCGTCAGCCTGGCGTCGTTCGGCCTCCTGGCGGCACTGCTGATCGACGCCTTCGACGACACCAAGCTGGACCTCGCCAACGGCGTGGCCACGAGCGCCGCCGGAGGGAACACCGCACGGGTCTCCGACGCCATCTTCTCGGACTACCTGATCGCTTTCGAGCTGTCGTCCATCCTGCTGCTGGCCGCCCTGGTGGGCGCCATCGTCGTGGCCCGCCGGGACTGAGGAGGCGCCGTGCTGCTGAACCAGTTCCTGATCCTGTCGGCCTTCCTCTTCTGCGTGGGCCTCTACGGGGTGATGGTGCGTCGCAACGGCGTGCTCGTGCTCATGTCGATCGAGCTGATGATCAACTCGGTCAACATGAACCTGCTGGCCTTCGCGTTGCACAACGACAACGTGATGGGCCACGTGTTCGCGCTGTTCGTGATCACCGTCGCCGCCGCCGAGGTCGGCGTGGGCCTGGCGATCATCCTGCTGATCTATCGGAACCGGGCGAGCGTCGACCCCAACGAGCTCGCCGAGATGAAGGGCTAGGCGGTCTCCATGCTCGACAAGGTGTGGATCCTGCCGGCCCTGATGGTGGCGGCCTTCGCCATCATCCTCTTCTTCGGCAAGCGCCTGCCCCAGGGGGGCTGGTGGGTGGGCCAGGCCGCCATCACCGGATGTCTGGTGCTGTCCACCGTCGCCGGTGTCCAGTGGCAGCAGCGCGACAAGGTGCCGGTCTCGGAGCTCCACAGCGCCGCCGGCCACAGCGCTGACGCGGAGCACGGCGGGTCCGCCGGGCACGGAGCGAAGGACACGGCCCACGGCTCCGCCGAAGAAGCCGGGAAGGAAACCGGGAAGGAAGGGTCCGACTCCCACAGCACGGGATCAGCTGAGGAACCCGCCGCCCTGGACGCCGGTGCGCTCGCCGAGCGGGGCACCGCCGCCCCCGTGCGGGCGGCCGAGGAGGGAGCCGAGGCCAAGCTGCGGCCCCCGGTGCGCACGCTGTGGACCTGGTACGAGGACGGCAACATCACGATCAAGGTGGGGAGCCACGTCGACGGCTTCGCCCTCGCCATGCTCTTCGTGGTCAGCTTCATCTCCTTCTGCGTGCACCTCTTCTCGCGTGAGTACCTGCGCCACGACAGCCGCTTCGTGCACTACTTCGCCTCGCTGGCGCTCTTCACGGCGGCCATGCTGTGGATGGTCCAGTCGGCCACCACGCTCGGCCTGCTCTTCGGCTGGGAGCTGATGGGCCTCTGCTCGTTCCTGCTCATCGGGCACTGGTGGGAGGACGGCAACAACACCAACGCCGCCCTCAAGGCGTTCTTCACCACCCGGTCGGGCGACGTCGGCCTGCTGGTCGGCATCTGCATCCTGTTCTTCGCCGCCGGCCAGACCTTCGACATCGCCACCACCAACCAGATGGCCCTCGACGGGCAGATCCGCCATGGCCTGCTGGTGATCGCCGCCGCCGCCCTGTTCCTCGGGGTGGTCGGCAAGTCGGCCCAGTTCCCCCTGCACACCTGGCTGCCCGACGCCATGGCCGGACCCACCCCCGCCTCGTCGCTGATCCACGCCGCCACCATGGTCGTGGCCGGCGTCTACCTCGTCGGTCGTCTCTACGGCGTGTTCTTCGAGGGCTTCTCGATCTCGGCCGGGGGCATGAACCTGGGGGCGTGGATCGGGTCGATCACGATCGTGTCGGCCGCCCTGCTCGCCTTCGTGCAGACCGACATCAAGAAGGTGCTCGCCTACTCGACCGTGAGCCAGCTCGGCTACATGGTCATGGGCCTGGCGGTCGGGGCCTGGGCGGCGGCCATCTTCCACCTCTTCACCCACGCCTTCTTCAAGGCCCTCCTGTTCCAGGCGGCCGGCTCGATCTCGCACTCGGGCTCCCACCACTCCTTCGAGATGGACCGCATGGGCGGCCTGCGCAAGTACATGCCGTGGACGTTCCTCACGTTCATGTGCGGCTACCTCGCGCTCATCGGGATCATCCCGTTCGCCGGCTTCTGGTCGAAGGACGAGATCCTCAACCACGCCCAGAAGAACGACTTCACCCTGGCCTTCATCGCCGGTTCGCTGGGGGCGTTCCTCACCGCCGCCTACATGACCAGGGTCGTCATCAAGACGTTCTTCGGTGAGAACCGCCTGCACCTCGCCCACGACGATCACGGTGCCCATGACGCCCATGCGGCCCATGACACGCACGCGGCCCACGACACGCACGCGGCCCATGACGCCCATGCGGCCCATGACGCCCATGCGGCCCATGACGCCCACGGTGACGACCACGGTGGGCCCCACGAGTCCAACTGGTGGATCGTGGCTGCGCTCGTCATCCTCGCCGTGCCCAGCGTCCTCGTCGGTCTGCTGCAGTGGCCTGGCTGGTTCGGGCTGCCCAAGTACAGCTTCGAGCACTACATCGAGGACCTCGTCTTCGAGCAGACGATCCTGGCCAACAAGATGCTCCACGGGTTCGACTGGGGCGTGGCCGTGCCGTCGCTGATCCTGGCGGCCGCCGGCGTGGTCGCCTCCTGGCTGTACCACTACCCGCTCAAGGCCGACCTCGGCCTGGTCCGGCGCTGGTCGGCCTTCCGGGCGGGTCACCGGTTCCTGAAGAACAAGTACTACCTCGACCACCTCTGGACCGGCGTCATCGTCGGCTCCGTCAAGAAGCCCATCGCCCAGGCCGCCTACTGGCTGAACCAGAAGGGGATCGACGGCGCCGTCAACGCCGTCGGCACCGGGGCCGTGGCCATCGCCCGGTTCGTCTACAGCGTCATCGACCAGCGCGGCGTCGACGGCGCGGTCAACGGCACCGGCCAGCTCGCCACCGGCTTCGGTGGGCTGCTGCGTCGGATGCAGACCGGTCGGGTCCAGAACTATGCGGCGATGTTCGTCGCCGCCGCCGCCCTCATCGGGTTCGCCATCGCCGTGTTCGCCGTATAGCGCGGTCCTCGCCTAGGAGCCATCACCACACCATGGACAGCTGGGTTCTCAGTCTCATCACCTTCCTCCCCCTCGTCGGGGCGGTGGTGGTCGCGCTCTGGCCGCGCTCCGACGAGGAGGGCGCCAAGTGGGTCGCGTTGGCCACGACGCTCGTCGTCGCCGGCTTCATGATCTACGTGCTGGCGAACTTCGACTACGACCGCAGCGGCACGCTGCAGTTCGCCGTCAACCGCGAGTGGATCGACATCATCAACTCCCGGTACCACATCGGCATCGAGGGCCTCGGGCTGCCGCTGCTGGCCCTCTCCTGCGCCATCGTCCCGCTGACGGTCATCTACAGCTGGAACCACTTCCCCGAGCCGCACAACCCGAAGGCGTTCCTCGCCCTCATGCTCTTGCTGCAGACGGGCATGAACGGCGTGTTCATCTCCCAGGACCTGATCCTGTTCTTCGTGTTCTTCGAGGTCGTGCTCCTGCCGATGTACCTCATGATCGGCGTGTGGGGCGGTCCCAACCGGCAGTACGCCTCGCTCAAGTTCTTCCTGTACACGATGTTCGGCTCGGCCTTCATGATCCTGGGCTTCCTGGCCCTGTTCTTCAAGGGCGGCCGTACCTTCGACATCGCCCAGCTCATGACCAACGTCCAGGAGCTCGGCATCTCCCGGGGCACGCAGAACCTGATCTTCGCCGGCCTCGCCCTGGGCTTCGCCGTGAAGGTGCCGATGTTCCCCTTCCACACCTGGCTCCCCGACGCCCACACCGAGGCGCCCACCCAGGGCTCGGTCCTGCTGGCGGCGATCCTGCTGAAGCTCGGCACCTACGGCTTCATCAAGATCGCCATCCCGATCCTGCCCCAGGCCGCCCAGGACTGGGCTCCGATCATCGGTGGCCTGGCGGTGGTCGGCATCATCTACGGCGCCCTCGGCTGTCTCGCCCAGAAGGACATGAAGCGCCTGATCGCCTTCTCCTCGGTGGCCCACATGGGCTACGTGATGCTGGGCATCTCCACGCTCACCACCTACGGCATCAACGCCGCCGTGTTCGGCATGGTCGCCCACGGCCTCATCACCGGCATGCTGTTCTTCGTCGCCGGCTCGGTGAAGGAGCGCTTCCACACCCTGGAGATCTCCCGCATGGGCGGCATGCTCCAGACGATGCCGCGGCTGGCCTGGATCCTCGGGTTCACCTCCATGGCCTCGCTGGGTCTGCCCGGCCTGGCCGGGTTCTGGGGCGAGTTCCCGGCCATCCTGTCGGCCTACAACCCGCACCCGAGCCTCAGCGAAGAGGTCTTCCGGGTCTTCATGGTGGTGGCCGCCGTCGGCACCGTCTTTGCCGCCGGCTACCTGCTGTGGCTCTACCAGCGAACGGCCTTCGGCGTGCAGAAGAAGGAGTGGGAAGGGCACCACTTCCACGACGTCGGTACCGCCGAGTGGATCGCCTGGACGCCCCTGCTCATCGCCATCGTGGTCTTCGGCATCGTGCCCCAGCTGCTGTTCGGGATCACCGACGGCGCCGTGCAGGGCCTCGTCGACCACGTCTCCAAGGCGCTCGGGGGCTGATTCGTGCTCGCCGCCCTCGGCTCGTTGCTCGCGGCCTCCGATTTCACGGCCCCGAACCTCGACCTGCACGCCCTCCTCCCGGAGTTCGTGCTGGCCGGGGTCATCGTCGTCGTGCTCCTGGCCGACCTCGTGCTGGACGAGACCCGCAAGTTCCTGATCACCACCATCGCCGGCGCCGGTCTGCTGGCCGTGATGATCCCGATCCTCACGCTGTCGGTCGACGGCGCCGACCGGTCCATGTTCGGCGGCGCCTACGTGGTCGACGACTTCGCGCTGGTGCTGAAGGCGCTGTTCGTGATCGCCGGGTACATCACGCTGCTGATGTCGTCGAACGAACTGGCCCAGGGCGACTACTACGAGGGTGAGTACAGCTTCCTGCTGCTGTGCTCCCTGCTCGGCATGGTCGTCATGTGCTCGAGCCGCGACCTCATCACGATCTTCATCGCTCTGGAGACCCTGTCGATCCCGGCCTACCTCCTGGCCGGATGGCGCAAGCGGGACCGCAAGTCCAACGAGGCCTCGCTGAAGTACTACCTGCTCGGTGTCGTCGCCTCGACGATCATGCTGTACGGCATGTCGCTGGTCTACGGCGTCACGGGCTTCACGCGCCTGACCGACATCGGCGACGCCCTGAGCTCGACGCCCGGTCTCGACCGCCTCGCCGCGGTCGGCATCTTCCTCGTGATCGTCGGCTTCGCCTTCAAGATCTCGGCGGTGCCGTTCCACCAATGGGCGCCCGACACCTACGAGGGCGCTCCGACGCCCATCACGGCCTTCCTGTCGGTCGCCTCCAAGGCCGCCGGCTTCGTGGCGCTGATGCAGCTCGTGTTCATCGGCT
>JBIKWW010000138.1:0-8360 GCA_044356125.1 Acidimicrobiia bacterium | reverse complement strand
GGGTACACCGCCGGTGGCACGGCCATCCGGGTCCTCGATGATCTGTCGTTCGAGGTCGGCCGAGGGGAGTTCGTGGCCATCGTCGGGGAGTCCGGCTCGGGCAAGTCGATGACCTGTCTGGCCGTCGCCGGGCTCCTTCCTGCACCCCTGCGGATCCAAACCGGCTCCGTGCTCTTCGGCGGCCGGGATCTCGCCGGTACGCCCGAAGCCGACATGCGTCGGCTCCGCGGGCGCGAGTTCTCCATGATCTTCCAGGACCCGCTCTCGTCCCTGAACCCGACGATGCGGGTCGGTCGTCAGATCGCGGAACCTCTGCTGCTGCACGGCCTGGCCACCAAGCAGGAGGCCGCCACGCGCGCCGAGGAACTCCTCGCCACCGTCGGGTTCCAGGAGCCTGCGGTGACCATGAAGCGCTATCCCCATGAGCTCTCCGGTGGGATGCGTCAACGTGTGGCGATCGCCGCCGCACTGGCCTGCGTACCGAAGTTGCTCATCGCCGACGAACCCACCTCGGCGCTCGACGCCACCGTTCAGACCCACGTACTCGGACTGCTGAAGCGGATCCAGCGCTCCATGGACGTCTCCGTGATGTTCGTGACCCACGACCTCCGCCTCGCCGCCCACGCAGCCGACCGGATCGTGGTGATGTACGCCGGAAGAGCGGTTGAGGTGGGGCCCACCGACGAGGTGCTACGTCGGCCCCGCCATGCGTACACCCGTGATCTGCTCGCCTGCACGACGACGAGAGCACTGGAAACCGGGTCCCGGTTGGCGCGGATCCCCGGCACGGTCCCCGACCTCGCGAACCTGCCCTCGGGCTGCGCTTACCACCCGAGGTGCCGGATCGCCACCCCGGTTTGCGCACAGCATCGTCCGGCCGCCGAGTTGCTCGGGCCACGACAGTGGAGTTGCCACAACTCGATCACTCTCGATGCCGAGATCGACGCCCTCCCAGAGGCCGGACATGCCTGAGACGCTGCTCTCCGTCCGCGGAGCGGTGAAGGTGTTCGGGCCGGCCGGCCGGAAGGCCGGTGAGGGCACGGTTGCCCTCGACGAGATCTCCTTCGATCTCGCCGCCGGTTCCACGCTGGGGATCGTCGGGGAGTCCGGGAGCGGGAAGTCAACCCTCGGTCGGGCCGTGGCCGCATTGGAGTTCCTCGATTCGGGGACCGTCACCTTCGATGGCGTCGACATCACCTCGCTGCGGGGGCAGGCACTGCGCCGTGCCCGCCGCGGCTTCCAGGTCGTCTTCCAGGATCCCTTCTCGTCACTGGACCGTCGCATGCGAATCGGCGACACCCTCACCGAACCACTGGTCATCCACGGGATCGGCACGGGTGAATCACAGCGGGCGGCGGTGCTCCAGATGCTGGAGCGGGTCGGTCTGCAGCGGTCGGTCGCCAATGCCTATCCCCATGAACTCTCAGGCGGGCAGCGGCAGCGGGTTGCGATCTGTCGCGCCCTGATGGTGTCGCCCAAGCTGATCGTCGCTGACGAGCCCACGTCATCGCTTGATGTATCGATCCAGGCCCACGTGCTCAACCTCATGCGCGACCTCCAGACGGAGCGGGCGCTGAGCTACGTGTTCGTCTCGCACGACCTCTCCGTGGTCCGATACATGTCCGATCGAATCGGTGTGATGCACCGGGGTCGGGTCGTCGAACTCGGATCGGCGGGCGGCGTCTACACGGCTCCGCTGCACCCCTACACCCGCGAACTGCTGGACGCCACCGATGGAAAGGCGGTCCTGGCCGCCACTCCGGTGGAGCTCGACGTCCGGGGCCGCCAGGGGTGTCTCTACCGCGCCCGTTGCCCCTTCGCCGACGACACCTGTGCATCGCAGACGCCCGTCCTGCGCACGCTGTCATCTGATCGAGCGGTCGCCTGCCACCATCCTCTGCCCCAGTCCGACGGTACCGGCACCGCAACGAGCGAGGTCCAGCCATGAGGCGCATGATCCTGAAGCGACTTGCCTCCGCCGTCCCGGTGACGATGGTGGCGATCGTCGTGATCTTCCTCATCCTGCAGCTCGCACCGGGTGATCCCGCTGCGTTCCTGGCGGGGGCCGACGCCTCCCCCGAGGACATCGCCGCCATCCGGAGCGGCCTGGGTCTGGACCGGCCCGTCCATGTTCAGTTCTGGGACTGGTTCACAGGGCTGCTGCGCGGCGATCTGGGAACCAGTCTGACCTCCAAGGTGCCCATCTCCGACGTCATCGGGAACCGAATCCTGATCACGCTCCAACTGGGTATCGCCGGCGCCATCGTCGCCATCACGCTGGGCATGATCTTCGGCTGTGTCGCCGGGGTCCGCCGGGGCGGTGCCATCGACGCGGCGACGACGGTGGGGACCGGGTTCGCCATGGCCACCCCCGAGTTCTGGTACGGGATCCTGCTGACGCTGCTCTTCGCCGTGAGGATGGGATGGCTTCCGTCGCAGGGGATGCCGCTGATCTGGGAGGAACCGGGCGATGCCCTCAAGTCTCTGGTCCTCCCCGCCCTGGCCATCTCGCTGCACCCCACCGCCCTCATCACTCGAACCGTCAAGGCAGCCGTCGCCAAGACCCTCGCAGAGGACTACATCCGGATGGCCCGGGCCAAGGGAGCCTGGGGTGTGCGCCTCGGGCTCTCGCACGTCCTGCGCAACGCCTTGATCCCGATCCTGACGATCATCGGTGTGACGACCGGCCACATGCTCGGGGGAGCCGTGATCATCGAGTCCGTCTTCTCGATCCCGGGTCTGGGGAGCATGCTCGTGAGCGGGGTCGGGAACCGCGACTACCCCACCGTGCAGGCGGCGCTGCTCATTCTGATGCTGAAGATCGTGCTGGTGAACCTCATCACCGATGTCGCCTATTCGGTTGCCGACCCACGCATCCGTTCAGGGGCTACGGCCCGGATCGCGAGGCGATGAACGTGGAATCGAGTTCCCGCCCCTCGGCCCGGCGGCAGGGCCGCAATGTGTTCACCCGGGTACTGCGCGACAAGCGTGGTCTCGTGGGGGTCGTTCTCGTCGGCGGCATGGTCTTCATGGCCGTGTTCGCTCCATGGATCGCTCCCCACGACCCCATCGCGCAGTCCTTCGACCGCCTCGCTCCTCCAAGTTCCTCGCATCTCTTCGGCACCGACGATCTCCGACGCGACCTTCTGAGCCGAATCATCTTCGGTGCCCGGACGTCGATCGCCGTCAGCTTCTTCGGGGTGGGTGCCGGGGCGCTGGCCGGCACGGTGCTGGGGATGCTCGCGGCGCAACGGCGAGGCGTGATCGAGACGCTGGTCATGCGGGGAGCCGAGATCCTGCAGTCGTTCCCCGGGATCATCCTGGCGATCATGATCATCGCCATCCTCGGGCCGGGAAGCGCACAGATCGCCGTGGCGATCTCCGTGAACGCCATCCCGTTGTTCGTCCGGCTCACCTATGGCTCGATCCTCAAGGAGGTGCAGCTCGACTACGTGGCGGCAACGGTCTCGCTCGGTGCCACCCCGGCACGGATCGCCCGCCGGCACCTGCTGCCGAACGTCGTTCCCGACATCCTGCCGCTGCTGAGCATCCGTCTCGGCGTGGGCGTGCTGTCGGAATCGGCACTGTCCTTCATCGGACTGGGCGCACCGAGGCCACGGCCGACGTGGGGGCGTCTCCTGTCCGAGGCGGGCCCATACCTGTCGGAACGTCCACTCCTGGCGGTGTTCCCCGGAGTGGCGATCGTGATCCTGGTGATCGGATTCTCACTGATCGGCGACGCCGTGCAGGTTGCGGTTGACCCGCGTTCCCGGCCGAGGTCCCTGAGTGTCGCCGAGGACACCGAGCGGCAGATGAACGAGGAGCAGATGAACGACGAGGTCCTGGCCCGGGACCCGGAATGACCTCGGAATCCGGCTGCTGATGCAGGGCGACGCCGCACGGGCGCGCCGGTGGCTCGCCGACTGGGACGAGCAGGGCTGGCACCGGACGGGCACACCGTCGGACGCGCACTCGGCGGACTGGCTGGAGGGCATCGCCCGGGAGGCCGGTGCATCGATTCGCTCGGAGCCCGCGTCGCTCGATCGTGTCGAGGTGCTCGAGTGCTGGTTGCGGTCTGGGGGAACGACGATCGAGGGCCTGCCGCTGTTCGACGCTCCCGGTTCGTTGGATCTGCAGGCCCGGCTGAGCGACGACGGTCATGGTCCGTTGTCCGTGGCCAGGGTCGCCCCCGACGGCATGGCGGCGGAGCGGTTCGCCGAGGAACGGCGGTCGACCAGGACCCGGGGTCTCGTCGTCGTCACCGAAGGTCAGCAGCCCGGGCTGGCCCTGCTCAACGCTCCGGCCTTCGGGCAGCCGTACGGTCCCCCTGGCATCCAGATCGGGAGCGAGCACGCCAACGTGATCCGTGACTGGACGCAGCAGCAGCTGCCCGTCGAGGTCAAGATCCGCACGCGCCGGGTCCCGTGCGTCAGCAGGAACGTCGTGGCCGTGGTCGAAGGGCAGGATCCCGATCTGGCGTCCGTGGCCGTGCTGACCCCCCGGACCTCCTGGTGGACCTCGACCGCCGAGCGCGCCGGAGGGATCGTGGCCTGGATCGAGGCACTCCGAGCGACGGCTGCTGGTCGGCCCCGACGCACGACGGAGTTCGTCGCCACCTTCGGTCACGAACTCGGGCACCTGGGCCTGCAGCACCACCTCCGGCGCCGAGTCGACGTTTCCGGGCCTCCGGACTGGCTGCACCTTGGTGCGAACCTGGGTGCGGTGAACAGCACGCTCACGGTCCTGTCGCCATCGGGTCGACTCCGGGCCCTGTTGGCGGCGTCGCTCCCCCAGGTCCGCATCGATGAATCGGGCCGCAGGCCCCGGAGCGAGGCCCGCAACATCCACGACGCAGGACACCGGTACGTCAGCATCGTCGGAACCTCCACGTTCTTCCATCTGCCCCAGGACCGCCTGGCGGTGGCGGTGGACGTCGAGGCGGTGGGCCTCCTGGCCGGTGCCGTGGCCGCCGCCGTCGTCGCGCTCGGTCTCCAGCCATGAACAACCCCTCGAACGCTCCGGCAGATGGGGATGCGGCGCCGTCGACCAGGGGCGCGTCGTCGGATCCTCGGAGACTGTCGGATCCTCGGAGACTGTCGGATCCTCGGAGACCGACACCGGGCAGCGTCGACTGGCTGGCGTCGGTGTCCGAGGAGATCATCGATCCGGACCGGCGCATCATCGATCCCCACCACCATCTGTGGCCGACCCCGGCTCGCTGGGGCCCCTATGACCTGGGCGAGCTGTGGGCCGACACGGGATCGGGGCATCGTGTCGAGCAGACCGTGTTCGTCGAGTGCAGAGCGAACTACCGGACGGATGGCGCCCCACATCTGGCGTCGGTCGGTGAAGTGGAGTTCGTGGCTGACCGGGCCCGGCTCAGCCGGGCTTCAGCGGGACGGGCATCGATCAGCGGCATCGTGGCCTTCGCCGACCTGACGAGCGGCCCCCTGCTCGAAGAGACGCTCGACGCCCTCCAGACGGCAGGGGGTGGCTTGGTCCGGGGGATCCGCCACGCCGGCCCGTTCGACACGTCGGGATCGCTGTCGAACCCGGGCGGGCGCTGGCCCTGCCCCTACGGTGATCCGGATTTCCGGGCCGGCCTCGAGATCCTGGGCGAGCGTGGCTGGACCTACGACACGTGGCACTTCCACCATCAGATCCCCGCCTTCACCGACCTCGCCCGGGCCGTGCCAGGTACGACGCTGATCCTCGACCACTTCGGCACGCCCCTCGGCGTGGGGGTGTACGCAGGTCACCGGGAGGAGATCTTCCAGCGCTGGAAGCAGGACATCGCAGACCTCGCCTCATGTCCGAACGTGGTGGCCAAGCTCGGTGGCATGGCGATGCCCGACAACGGTTTCGGTTGGGACTGGGCTGAACGGCCACCGACATCCGACGAATTCGTGGCTGCGCAGGAACGGTACTTCTTGCATACGATCGACTGCTTCGGCCCTCATCGCTGCATGTTCGAGAGCAATTTTCCCGTCGACCGGCGCTCGATTTCATACCCTGTCTTGTGGAACGCCTTCAAGAAGATTGGCGCCCGCTTCGATGAACAGGAACAACAGCAGCTCTTCTCGGGTACCGCCGAGCGGGTCTACCGGCTGGGATCACCCTGAGCGACCGTCTCAGTGGTCGGCCCGGAGCGCTCGTACCGGGACGTGTGCGACCAGATCCCGTGACCCACTCGCTCGTAGGGTGGTGGCAACGTGGGCTGGGGTGCGCCGAGCCGAACCGCGGCGTGCCACGGCCAACGGGGATCATCGAGGAAGCCGCGGGCGATGGCGACCAGGTCGGCATCACCGCTGCTGACCACGGATTCAGCATGCTCGGGCTCGGCGATCATCCCCACGGCGATGGTCGGCAGCCCGACCGTCTGTCTGATGGTTCGGGCGAACGGAACCTGGTAGCCGGGCTTCTCGAACGGTGCCCGGACCCTCGGATGGCCGGCCCCCGAAGAGACATCGATGAAGCTGCAGCCGCGACGTTGCAGCTCGGTCGCGTAGACGACGGACTCCTCGATCGTCCAACCACCCTCCACCCAGTCCGAGCCGGAGATCCGGGCCCCGAAGGGCCGATCCTCGGGCCAGACATGACGCATGGCCTCGAAGATCTCGAGCCCGAAGCGCATTCGGTTCTCGAGTGAGCCTCCGTAGTCGTCCGTCCGTGTGTTCGACAGAGGGGAGAGGAACTGGTGGATCAGGTAGCCGTGGGCGCAGTGCAGTTCCAGCGCATCGAAGCCGAGCCGGGCCGCTCGTGCCGCAGCATCGACGAAGGATGTCTGAACGCGGGCGATGCCGGCCCGGGAGAGCTCTGCCGGTACCGGCCACCCAGGGCCGTGGGGTATCGGCGACGGACCGCAGACCTGCCACCCCTCGGGTGTATCGGCGGGAATCGATCGCCCGCCGCTGAACGGGGGCTGAGCGGAGGCGCGTCGACCGGCGTGGCCGAGCTGCAGCGCCAGAGGCGCGTCTCCCCAACGGCGGCACGCAGCGACGACCCGATCGATCGCGGCCTCGTTCTCGTCGCAGTACAGGCCGACGCAGAACGGCGTGATGCGACCCTCCGGCTCGGTCGCCGTGGCCTCGACCACCACGAGCCCCGCCCCGGAGATGGCGAGATTCAGTAGGTGCATCAGGTGCCAATCGTTCATGTTCCCCCCTTCGGCCGAGTACTGGCACATCGGCGACACGACGATGCGGTTCCTGAGCTGAAGGGACCCGATGAGAAACGGAGAGAACAACGCAGAAGACACGACATCTCCAACTTTCATTTGAGCACTCAACCTCGTGATCGAACCTAGTCCTTGGCCATGACGGTGGCCAGACCAGGTGCCTTGATTCCGCGGACGTTCCCGTGCTGTTTCGGAGTGCCCGGGAGCGACGAGGGCTTCGCCGCGCGGCCGAGCGTCGGCCTCCGTTGCCGAGCGGCCTGCCCCTCGTGACGCCCCCGAGTTGGCCTAGTCGCGCAGGCTCGCCGAGGCTTCCCGGCGATGGATGCCGCGACCTCCCGAAGCCGACTCGACGCCGAGCCCTGGTACCTGCCGCTCGATGACGAGATCGAGGTGTTCGAGGCCGCCTACGCCGCCCGCCTCCCGGTGCTGCTCAAGGGGCCCACGGGATGCGGCAAGACGCGCTTCGTGGAGCACATGGCCTGGCGCCTCTACCGGGACGCCGAGTCGCCCCGGCGGCGGGTCGAGTTCCCCGTCGTGACCGTGTCGTGCCACGAGGACCTCACCGCCACCGACCTCGTGGGCCGGTTCCTCCTGGCCGGTGACGAGACCGTCTGGAGCGATGGACCGCTCACCCGGGCCGTGC
Organism: Acidimicrobiia bacterium; assembly: GCA_044356125.1. Classification (GTDB taxonomy): domain Bacteria; phylum Actinomycetota; class Acidimicrobiia; order Acidimicrobiales; family JANYDT01; genus JBIKWW01. The sequence continues at coordinate 540 of JBIKWW010000138.1, read as the reverse complement.
GCACGGGAGCCATCTGCTACCTCGACGAGGTGGTCGAGGCCCGCAAGGACACCACCGTGGTCGTGCACTCCCTCACCGACCACCGCCGCGTCCTGCCCATCGAGAAGACCGGCGAGCTGCTCGACGCCCACCCCGACTTCCTGCTCGTCATCTCCTACAACCCCGGCTACCAGAGCGTGCTGAAGGACCTCAAGCCGTCCACCCGGCAGCGCTTCGTCAGCCTCGAGTTCACCTACCCCGACACCGCCACCGAGGCCCAGATCGTCGCCCACGAGAGCGGGTGCGGCGCCGAGCTGGCCGAACGCCTCGCCGTCATCGGATCCAAGGTCCGCAACCTCCGCGAGCACGGGCTCGAGGAGGGCGTGAGCACCCGCCTGCTCGTCTACGCCGGCCGCCTCGCCGCCGGTGGCATCGCCCCCCGGCGGGCCTGCGAGGTCGCCATCACCCGCGCCATCTCCGACGATCCCGATGTGCAGGAGGCGGTCGGCGACCTCGTCGACGTCGTGCTCCCATGACCGCCGCCGAGCTGGCCGACGTCCA
>JBIKWW010000137.1:0-8393 GCA_044356125.1 Acidimicrobiia bacterium | reverse complement strand
TGCCGTGCAGCGCCGCCAGCCTGATCCCGGCCGCCTCGAGCAGCGGTCCCTGCTCGATGTGCAGCTCGGCGCTGGCGACGAGCTGGCTGCGGATGTCGCCCGCCGTCAGCACCGTCTCGAGATCGACCCCGTGGGCACGAACGACGTCGCCGAGCAGGTTGCCCTCGTTGTCCTTGAGCCCCCGGACCTTGTCCACCTCGAGCGTGCCGCTGACCGCAGCGCTGCCGAACAGGCTGCGGCCGAACCGGGCACCCTCCTCGTCGGCCCAGTCGACCACGCTCAGCGACACGGGCAGCTCGGCCCCGTCACGGTGCAGGGCGCGCAGCACCTCGGCGCCGGCGAGCACGCCCAGGGCGCCGTCGAGCCAGCCGCCGTTGGGCACCGAGTCGAGGTGGCTGCCCAGCACGATGCGCTCGGGACGGGCGCCGGGCAGCGTGACCCAGAGGTTGCCGGCGGGATCGACGGTGCGCTCGACGGGGATCCCCTCGAAGGTCGACGCGAACCACTCCCGGGCCCGAACCCACGTGTCGGTCCAGGCGAGGCGGCCGCTGCCCAGGGTCGGCCCCGCGTTGGGGGCACCCCCGACCGTCTGGGGGATCCCGTCGACGGGCACGGAGGTGAGGCGGCGGAGCTCGAGGAGGTCGTCGACGACGCGGCGGGGATCGGCAGGCATGCCCGGCAGTCTGTCCCGTGGCCAGGCCTCACCCGGCGCCCAGCGACGCCGACGGCGACCCCACACCGACGGCGGACCCCACACCGACGGCGGACCCGGCGCGATCGCTGACCCAATTGGGTGCGCCGGTGCACCAGGTGGCCCGCACCGGCGCAGACCGTCCCCGGTGCACGGATGCGTGCTGGACTGGGCCCATGGCGATGCCCCTCCCCGACGACGTCCGATCCCTGCTCGAGGCACCGAACTACGTGCACCTCACGACGATGCGGGCCGACGGCTCGCCCCGGAACTGGGTCGTGTGGGTCGGCCTCGAGGGGGACCGGATCCTCGTGTGCACGGGCGACGGCACCTGGAAGGCCAAGGACATGCGCCGCGACCCGCGCGTGGCGATGTCGGTCGTCGACGGCACCAACCCGTACCGCATGGCAGCCGTCCAGGGCCGGGTCGTCGAGGTCCGCGACGACAGCGAATCGGGTCACATGGACCTCATCGCGCACAAGTACACGAGCAAGCCGTTCCCCATGCGCGGCCCGGGCCGGGTCTGCTTCGTGATCGAGGCCGAGAAGGCGGGTGGCCGCACCCTCGGCTTCGAGCACAACCCCGGCGACTGACCCCGACGACTGACCCCGGCGACTGACCCCGGCGACTGACCCCGGCGACTGACCCACGGACGCCAGACGACCGACGTGGCGCGATCGTTGACCCAATCGGGTGCGCGGGCGCGCCACACCGCTCGACGGTCCCCGCGGCGGGACGTACGCTCCGTCACCTTCCCCCTCCCGTACACGGCACCTGTCGACGGAGGGAGTGCGCCATGGTCATCGGGCCGACGCGCCAGTCATCGGTGGCGATCGATCGGATCATCTCCGATCTCGCCCGACGCAACGACGGGCTCGTGCCGACGGCTCGACTCGTCACCAGGGTCAACCGCGAGGTGGTGACCAACCGCATCGACGCCGGTGTGCTGATCCCGCTGGCGCCCGGAATCTGCATCCTGCACGGCACGCCGATCACGCCCCTGCGCAGGGCCCTCGCCGTCACGATCCTCCGTCCGCACGCGTGGGTGTCGCACACCACGGCGGCCCTCCGATGGAAGACGACCATCGACGACCGGTTCGTCCACGCCGAGGTGTCGGTCGTGCGGCCGCAGTCGGTGCGCATCGCCGGAGTGAGGAGCCACCGGACATCGACGCGTCCACCCGGCCGACGCATCGTGCAGTTCGCTGCCGGGCACGTCAGCGGGCCCGAGCAGTGCATCGCCGAGCTCGCCGATGTGCTCGACGCCCGTCGGCTCGAGCTGGCGATGGATTCGTTGATCCATTCGGGCGCTGCGTCGCTCGCCCGGCTGGCGCGTCCCCGAGCGACTGGCGGGCCACGCGCCTGCGCGACCGTCAGCTCACGGCCGCGGGGTGGATCGTGGTCCCGTGCGTGGTGAGCGACACGCGCGATCCCTCCGAGCTGATCGACACCCTCAGGACGCTGATGGCCGGCCGCGCCGCCCGGTGAGTCCCGATGCGAGGCGCGTCCCGAAGCCGAGCCACGCGCTCATCGGACGTGACGGAAGAAGGTCCTCACCTCGTCGACGAACAGGTCGGGCTCCTCGAAGGCGGCGAAGTGGCCACCCCGGGGAAGGTCGTTCCAGTGACGCAGATCGGTGTGGACCCGCTCGGCGAAGCGCCGGGAGGTCGTCATGATCTCCTTCGGGTACTGGGAGATCCCCGAGGGCAGCGTGATCGTGCTGCCGCGGAAGCGGGCGAAGGACTCCCAGTAGAGGCGCGCCGACGATGCGCCCGTGGCGTTGAGCCAGTACATCATCACGTTGTCGAGGAGCTCGTCGCGGGAGATGGCATCCTCGGGGTGGCCGTCGTTGTCGGTCCAGGCCCAGAACTTCTCGATGATCCACGCCGCCTGCGCCGCCGGGGAGTCGACCAGCCCGTAGCCGAGCGACTGCGGGCGCGTCGACTGCTGCTTGGAGTAGCCCGAGTCCCAGTCGACGTAGTGCTTGGCCTTGGCCAGGCCCTGCTGCTCCTGCTCGGTGAGCGAGGCCATGTCCTCGGGACGGGGGCCGATGGCGGCCATGTTGACGTGGATGCCGATGCAGCTCCCCCGGTTCTGCATGCCGATCTGGACCGTGACGGCCGAACCCCAGTCGCCCCCCTGGGCGCCGTAGCGGTCGTAGCCGAGCCGGACCATGAGCTGGTCCCAGGCGGTGCCGATGCGCTCGACACCCCAGCCGGTCCGGGTCGGCTTGTCGGAGAAGCCGTAGCCGGGAAGGGAGGGGACGACCACATGGAAGGCGTCGGCGGCCGAGCCACCATGCGCCGTCGGGTCGGTGAGCGGGCCGATCACCTTCATGAACTCGACGGTCGAGCCGGGCCAGCCGTGGGTGAGCACGAGCGGGAGGGCATCGGGATGGGGCGAGCGGGCATGGATGAAGTGGATGCCGAGGGGCTCGTCGCCCTCGCCGTCGAGGACGGTCCTGAACTGCGGCCAGGCGTTGAGGGCGGCCTGGCGGGCGGGCCAGTCGTACACCTTGGCCCAGTAGGAGCAGATCTCCTGCACGTACGCGAGGGGGATGCCCTGCGTCCAGTCGGCGACGGTCTCGCGCTCGGGCCAGCGCGTGCGCGCCAGGCGATCGTGCAGGTCGGCGATGACGCCGTCGGCGATGTCGATGCGGAACGGGATGACGTCGGTGTCGCTCACCCTGCGGACGCTAGCCAGATCCCGATCGATCCGGCCCGATCGATCCGGCCCGATCGATCCGGCCCGATCGATCCGGCCCGGCCGAACGTCGCCGATCCGCCGCTACCCCGCTACACGTTGAAGCGGAACTCGAGGACGTCGCCGTCCTGGACCTCGTAGTCCTTTCCCTCGAGGCGCAGGAGGCCCTTCTCCTTGGCCTTGGCGAAGGAGCCGCACTCGAGCAGGAGGTCCCAGTGGATCGTCTCGGCCCGGATGAAGCCGCGCTCGAAGTCGGTGTGGATCTCGCCCGCGCACTCCGGCGCCTTGGCGCCGGCACGGAACGTCCAGGCCCTCGACTCCTTCTCGCCCGTGGTGAAGAACGTGCGCCGCCCGAGCAGCGAGTACGCCGCCCGCATCACCCGGGGCAGCGCGCCCTCGCCCAGGTTGAAGCCGTCGAGCATCTCCTGGCGCTCGTCGGCGTCGAGCTGGGCCGCCTCGGCCTCGAGCTGCACGCACATGCCGAGCACCTCGGCGCGGCCGGCCATGAGCTCGACGACGGGCGCCACCTTCTCCTCGACGCGGTCGAGATCACCGTCACCGACGTTGACGACGACGAGCACCGGCTTGTTCGTCAGCAGGAACAGCGGCTTGAGGTCGGCCCGCTCCTCGGCGCTCAGTGCGGCGCGGTAGAGCGGGGTCCCCTCGGCGAGGATGCCGAGCGCCTTCTCCATGGCGGGCAGGCCGACGGCCGCCGACTTGTCGACCTTCGCCGCCTTCTGACGCCGTGGGAGCTGGGTCTCGATCGTCGCCAGGTCGGCCAGGGCGAGCTCGATCTCGACGACGGCGAGGTGGTCGAGCGGGTTCGGCGACCCGGGCACGTCGCCGTCCTCGAAGGCCCGGGCGACGAAGACGATGGCGTCGACCTCCCGGATGTTGGCCAGGAACTTGTTGCCCAGCCCTTCGCCCTTGTGTGCTCCTTCGACGAGGCCGCCGATGTCGACGAACTCCCCGACGGCGTGCACCACGTTCCTCGACTTGGAGAACTCGGCCAGCCGGTCCAGCCGGACGTCGGGCACCCTGGCCCGGCCGACGTTGGGCTCCTTGGTGGCGAAGGGGTAGGGCGCGGCCAGCGCTCCTCCCCCCGCCAGTGCGTTGAACAGCGACGACTTGCCCGCGTTGGGCAACCCCACGAACCCGAAGCGCTCCATACCGGGAGGCGACGCTACCGGTCGGCCGGTCGGCCCGGGACCGCCCGCACCGCCGGAAGCCCCGGAAGCCCCGTCGGCCGCGGAAGCCCCGTCGGCCCCGTCGGCCGCGGAGGCCCCGCCGAGCCCGGTCAGCCGAGGGGAAGGCGCCAGTCGCCCGTGGAGCGGTGGTCCGCACCCCACCGCAGCGCGGCGAGATCAGCGACGACGAGGACGGCGAGGATGAGGAGGGCAGGCATGGTTCATTCCCTTCTGTTCTGAACTCCGGGAAGATCATCGGCTGATCGCATTCAGTTGTCCAACGATTGTTCGACCTAGAGTTCAGTGCGATGGCTGATCAACCCTGGGACCTCGACACCCGCCACCTCGCCGCCCTCGACGCCATCGCCCGGACCCGGTCCGTCAGCCGGGCGGCCGAGGAGCTGGGGTACGGGCAGAGCGCCGTGTCCCAGCAGCTCGCCGCCCTGGAGCGGATCGTCGGGCAGCGACTGGTGGACCGGGGCACGGGGCCCCGCCCCGTCACCCTGACCGAGCCCGGCCGGGTCCTGCTGTCCCATGCCCGGGCCGTTCTCGAGCGGTTGGACAGCGCCCGGGCCGAACTGGCCCAGCTGAGCGCCGGGGAGTCGGGGACGGTCCGCCTCGGCGTGTTCCAGTCCGCCGGCGCCCGCCTCCTGCCCCGGGTGCTGGCCGAGTTCCGGCGCCGCTGGCCGGGCATCACCGTGTCGATCGAGAACGACATGGCCGACGACGCCCTGCCCGGCCGGGTCCGGTCGGGGGCACTCGACGTCGCCTTCGTCGAGCTCAGCACCGTCGGGCCCGGCTTCGACCACGCCGTGCTCATGGAGGACCGCTTCGTGGCCATGGTGCCGCCCGGCCATCCCCTGGCCGCCCGGGCCCGGGTGTCGGTGGCCGACTTCCGCGGCGAGGACCTCGTCGGCGGCCGGGCCGACGACACCTGCACGATCCGCGGCGAGCAGGCCATGCGGGCGGCGGGATTCGAGCCCCGCATCGTCGTGCGCACCGAGGACAACGCCACCCGTCAGCGTCTGGTGGACGCCGGGGTGGGCTGTGCCGTGAGCCCCGGCCTGACGGTCGAGGCGGGGTTGACCGACGGGGCCGTGGTCGTGCCCCTGGAGGAGGACATCCACCGCACGATCGCGCTGGCCTGGTCGGCCGAACGGACGCCGTCGGCCGCCCTGCTGCGCTTCATCGACGTGGCCCGGGAGGCCGTGGGCCGGGCGCCCGCCCCCTCCGACCGGGGCGACTGACGACCAGACCGACGACCAGACCGACGACCGGACCGACGACCGGGCCCCAGGAAGTAGCCTGTCCCCCTATGTCGAAGCGCCGCAAGATGAAGCGACTCAACGCCCGCCGCAAGAAGGCCAACCACGGCCGCAAGCCCAACGCCGGCCGCTGACCCGGGCCCGGCCCACCCGGTGACCCAGCTCCGATCCCTCTCCGTCGCCGACGACGTCGCCACGTGGGCGTCGTTGGGCTTCGCTGTCGTCGACGGGGCCGTGCGCATCGGCACCACGTCGATCGTGCTCGCCGGAGCCGGGGCGTCGGCGCCGGACGGGCGCTCTGCCGTCAACGGGTTCCTCGGTTGGGAGCTGGCGCCTGAGCCGACGGCGGGGGAGCCCGCCCTTCCCGCCTCCATCGACGGGCTGCCCACCTCGGTGGTGGGCAGCGACGCCGCGCCGGTCTCCAGCGGGACCCCGCACCCCAACGGCGTCGTGGCCATCGACCACGTGGTGGTCTCCACCCCCGACGTGGACCGCACGGTCGTCGTGCTCGAGGGCCTCGGCCTGTCCTGCCGACGCCGCCGTGAGGGCGCCGCCTACGGATCGCAGCGCATGCGCCAGGCGTTCTTCTGGCTGGGCGACGTCATCCTCGAGGTGGTCGGGCCGGAGACGCCCGATCCGGAGCAGGCCGGCCGTCCGGCGAGCTTCTTCGGCCTGGCCCTCACCTGTGCCGACCTCGACGCCACCGGGGCCTTCCTCGGCGAGCGGATGAAGCCGCCGGTCGAGGCCGTCCAGGCCGGCCGGCGCATCTCGACCATCTCGTCCAAGGCCGGAGCGAAGATCCCGATCGCGCTCATGAGCCCCCACGTGTGAGCCCCCACCTGTGAGCCCCCACCTGTGAGCCCCCACCTGTGAGCCCCCACCTGGTCCCCACGGCCGCCCCCACGCCCGCCCCCACGCCCGCCCCCACGGCGTGAGCCGCCGGAGGAACCGGGCGATGTCGTCGGGCCCCACCGTCGCCGCCCAGTCGGCCGTCTCCGGCGTCCCCATTCCCGGCGTCCCCACCATCGACCTGCGCGACGCCGACGCCGCAGCGCGCATCGGGGCGGCCTGCGAGCACGTGGGCTTCTTCCAGATCGTCGGCCACGGCGTCCCCGGCGACGTCGACGCCACCGCCTGGCGCCTGGCCGGCGAGTTCTTCGACCTTCCCGAGGCCGACCGCATGGCCGTGGCCATGCCCCACCCCGGCTACCCCTACGGCTACCAGCCGATGGACGTGGAGCGGCTGGCCTCGTCCCTCGGAGAGTCCACCCCGCCGGACCGCAAGCACACGTGGTCGGGTGGGCCGGTCGATCCCGTCGACCACGAGATCACCGACCCCGACGAGGCCTGGGTGCGCAGCCCGAACCGCTGGCCCGACGCCCTGCCCGCGTTCCGGCCCGCCATGGAGGCCTACCACCGCGCCATGGCGATGCTCAGCGCGCGGATCATGTCGCTCATGGCGACCTCACTCGGTCTCGATCCGGACTGGTTCGGGCCATTCATCAGCGCGCATACCAGTGCGCTGCGCATCATCGACTACCCGCACACCGACACCCCGCCGCAACCGGGCCAGCTCCGGGCCGGTGCCCACACCGACTACGGCACCCTGACGGTGCTGCGCCAGGAGCAGGCCCCCGGGGGCCTCGAGGTCCGCCGGGCGTCGGGCGACTGGATCCCCGTCCCCGCCGTCGACGGCGCCTACGTGGTCAACGTCGGCGACTGCCTGGCCCGCTGGACCAACGACCGCTGGCGCTCCACGCTCCACCGGGTGGCCAACCCCCCACCCGACGCCCACGGCTCGACCCGGCGGCGTTCCATCGCCTTCTTCCACAACGCCAACTGGGACGCACGTGTCGAGTGCATCCCGTCCTGTCTGCGCCCGGGGGAGTCGCCGCGCCACGCACCGGTCCTGGCCGGCCGGCACCTGATGTCGAAGTTCATCTCGACCGTCACCTGACCGCGCCGGACCCACCCGAGCCGGACCCACCTGCGCCGGACCATCCCGAGCCGGACCCACCCGAGCCGGACCCACCCGAGCCGGACCCACCCGAGCCGGACCCACCCGAGCCGGACCCTCCCGCGCCGGAGCCGGACCCCGACCGACCGCCCGCATCGGCACGGCTGGCACGCCCACGCCGTCATCGGCCAACCTGACCGGCCATGACCTGGCAACCCGAGCTGGACGAACTGCGCCGCCGTGAGGCGATGGCGGAGGAGATGGGCGGGGAGGAGAAGGTCCGACGCCAGCACGACAACGGACGCCTCACCGTCCGCGAGCGGATCGACCAGCTGCTCGACCCGGGCAGCTTCCACGAGGTCGGCAAGATCGCCGGGGTCGCCGAGTACGACGACGACGGCACCCTCGTGTCGCTGCGGCCCTCCAACTTCGTGATGGGCCGGGGCCGGGTCGAGGGGCGTCCCGTCGTCGTCGGCGGGGACGACTTCACCGTGCGGGGCGGCGCTGCCGACGCGTCGATCTGGGAGAAGCAGTCGCGCGCCGAGCAGATGGCCAACGAGCTGCGCATGCCGATCATCCGCCTCGTCGAC
>JBIKWW010000136.1:0-8401 GCA_044356125.1 Acidimicrobiia bacterium | reverse complement strand
AGTCGGGCCCTCCGGCGGCTCGCCACCGGGATCGACGCCTGCGTCACGGTGACCCATCTCGACGGCATCGTCGTGGCCCGGTCCGGGTTCTTCAGCTCGATGAACTACCGGTCGGTCATGGTGTTCGGCCCGGCCCGGCTCGTGTCGGATCATGACGAGGCCGTCCGGGCGCTCGATGCCATCGTCGATCACGTGCTGCCCGGCCGCCCCGCGGAGATCCGCCGCCCGACGGCCAAGGAGCTCGGCGCCACGCGGGTGATCGCCATGCCGATCGACCAGGCCTCGGCCAAGGTCCGTACCGGCCCCCCGGGGGACGACCCCGACGACGTCGATCCCGACGTCTGGGCGGGGACGCTGCCCATCACCCTGGTCGCCGGCGAACCCGAACGTGCCCCTGGTGTGTCGCCGACCGTCCCGGTGCCCCGTTCGGTGATCGCGCTGATGGAGCGGATCCGGTCCGGTCCGGTGTCCTGACCCGGACGCCGGGCTCAGGCCTGGACGGGTCGCAGCGCTGTCGACCGGGAGCGCTTGTCCTGGAACATCGCCCGGTCGGCGGCGTCGAGCACGGACCACGGTGACGCACCCCGGGCGGCGACGGCGACGCCGACGCTGGTGCCGACCTGGAGGCGCCCGGCGCTGGTCATGATCGGTCGCCCGACGCTGCGCTGCACGGCGATGGCGATGCGATCGACCCCGGCCGGTGAGGCGAGAATGGCGAACTCGTCGCCACCGAGGCGCGAGGCGGTGCTGCGGGTGCCGGCGATCCGCTGCAGCCGGGCCCCGATCATCCGGAGGACCTCGTCGCCCACGAGGTGGCCGAACCGGTCGTTGATCGGCTTGAACGTGTCGAGGTCGGCGAACACGACTCCCACCGGGCCGTCGGCCAGGCGCTGCTGGAGGGTGGCCATGAACTCACGCCGGTTGATCAGACCGGTGAGCGGGTCCTCGATGGCGAGGCGCTGCAGCCGTTGCTCGGCCCGGTCACGCTCGATCGCCAGCTGCGCCACCCGGAGGACGCGGTGGATCCGCTCGCGCAGGTAGATGGGCGGGCGACAGCCCGCCGTCCAGACGAGGACGACGCCGGTGACGCGACCGCCCGAGACGAGCTCCGTCGCCCACGTCGCGTCGTACCGCACCCGCCACGCCTCCGTGATGTCCCCCGATGTCCCCCCGGGGGCCGTTCCGGACCGGACCGGGGCGGGGCCCGTCCCGACGCCCGGTGACCGGACCCCGTCGTCGGTGCCGCCCGAGTGCCAGACCCGTTGGACGCTCCCGTCCTCGTCGAAGAGCAGCAGTGTGGCCCGGAGCCCGAACATCGCCGTGCCCATGGCGGTGAAGACCGCGTCCATGACCTCCGGGAGCGGGCAGCCCCGGGCCAGCAGCTCGAGCGGGTCCTCGACGATGATCATGTGCCCGTAGGGCTGCATCGTGTGGACCGTGGCCTGCACCCCGAACACGTCGATGCCGATGTTCGCCGACCACACCATGGTCCGCACCCAGGTGCCGTTCCGGTGCCGGATGCGGTAGGCGAGCGGGAAGAACGGCCCCTCGGCCTCGGTCATGTAGCCGAGCGACTCGATGGCCAGGCGGAGGTCGTCGGGATGGACGAACTCGGCGATGCTCGATCCGACGAGCGTCCCGGGTCGGTCCCAGCCCAGCCAGTCGGCCACCCCCCGGGCCCACAGGATGACTCCGTCGTTCGAGATCGCCACGCTCCCGGCCGGGAGCGCGTCGAGCACGGCGGTTGCCCCAGCGCCGTCGAGCCCGGTCGACTCGTTGTGCTGCCCGATGTCGGACACCATGACCACGGCGGCTGCATCGGCGGGATGGGCTGCCGACTTGACGCATTCGTCCGGCCCCGGCGTCCGCCGGTCGGCCCCTTCGGTCCGGGGCGCCGCTGGTACCGTGCCGCAGTGCCCCGCCTTCGCCAGGTCGATCGCTTCGCCGCCCTCCGACTGGCCACGGCGGCCCAGGCCGCAGCCGAGGCCGAGGCGAGCGGCTACGACGCCCTCTGGACCTCGGAGAACCGCCATGACGCGCTGCTCCCCCTGGCTCCGGCGGCCCAGGCCACCGAGTCCATCCGACTGGGCACCGGGGTGGCCATCGCCTTCGCCCGCACGCCCATGACCGTCGCCTACCAGGCCCACGACCTGCAGTCGTTCTCCGCTGGCCGACTCCTCCTCGGGCTCGGCCCCCAGGTCGGCGCCCACGTCCGCAACCGCTTCGGCATGCCGTTCTCGGCCCCGGCGGCACGCATGCGCGAGTTCGTGGCCGCGCTGCGCGCCATCTGGCGGGCGTGGGAGACGGGCGAGCGGCTGCGCTTCGAGGGCGAGCACTACCGCCACACGCTGATGACCCCGAACTTCACGCCCGAGCCGCATCCCTTCGGGCCCCCGCCCGTGTATCTCGCCGCCGTGGGCCCCAAGATGACCGCCGTGGCCGGCGAGGTGGCCGATGGGCTCCTGGCGCATCCCTTCACGACGGCCTCCTTCTTGGGTGAGGTCACCCTCCCCGCCCTCGAAGCGGGCGCCGGGCGCGGCGGGCGGGCCGGCGCCGAGGTGGAGATGAGCGTGACCGCCTTCGTGGCCACCGGTCCCGACGAGCGGGCGCTGTCCGCCGCCCTCGCCGGGGTGCGCCGCCGCATCGCCTTCTACGGCGCCACTCCGGCATACCGACCGGTGCTCGACCACCACGGCATGGGGGATCTCCAGCCCCGGCTCGATGAGCTGGCCCGCCGGGGCGCCTGGGACGAGATGGACGCGCTCGTCCCCGACGAGCTCATCGCGCTGATGTGCGTGACCGGACCACCCGAGGAGGTCGGGTCCGAGCTGGTACGCCGCTTCGGCGACCTGGCCGATCGGATCGCCGTCAACGCCCCCTACGAGCTCGATCGGGCATCGGCCGATGCCGTCGCCGATTCGGTCCGGCGTCACCTGGAGCACTGAGCCGCTGCTGGGCCGGCCGTGGAGCGCGACCCGGAGAGCGCGACCCGGAGAGCGCGACCCGGAGAGCGCGTGCGCGAGCTCGGAGGCCCCGTGTGCACTTCTGGGGGATGCTCGCCCGCTCCACATCCTCTTCGCCGCGGAGCGTCGATCGAAGATCAGCTGAGCGGGTGCTTCCGATCACCTGGAGTGGGCGTCGTCGAGCAGGGTCGCCACAACTGCACACGGGACCTCCAGGACCGCGCACGCGCGCCCGACCGTGACGCCAATGGGCCGTTCAGCACCTCTGCGATTGGCCGTGAGCACCATGCCGATTCCTCCGAGCGGCCGGTAGGTTCTCGTCGTCCGAGGAACGCCTGTTCCCCGGCCGAGACGGGACCATGAAGCGGCGATTCATCGACATTCCCTCACTGGATGGGATGCGGGCGGGGAGCATCCTCCTCGTGTTCGCCGCGCATTCGGGCTTCGAGAACGTCATCTCCGGGGGCCTCGGGGTGACGGTGTTCTTCGTTCTCTCCGGGTACCTGATCACCACGCTGCTCGACTTCGAATGGGAGCGCACGGCCACGGTGTCGATGCGTGACTTCTACCTGCGGCGCACCTTCCGCATCCTGCCGCTCGCCTATCTCATCCTGGCCCTCGTCGCCGCACTGACCCTCATCGGATGGATCGGGGTGGGTGACGTTTCCGTGGCCGGGACGCTCTCGCAGTTCCTGCACTTCGGGAACTACTTCGCGATCCTCCGACCCGACGTCCATCTCATGGACGGGACCAGCGTCTACTGGTCGCTGGCGGTGGAGGAGCACTTCTACGTCGTGCTCCCGATCGTGTTCGTGCTCACCCGCCGGGCCGGCTGGGGCGGCCGTCGCCAGGCGATCGCCTTCGCATGGGTGAGCGCGGCCGTGCTCGCCTGGCGCTGCGTGCTGGTGTACGGGTTCGACGTCTCGACGCTCCGCACCTACCTCGCCACCGACACGCGCATCGACGCGCTGCTGATCGGCTGCATCGCCGCGCTGGTCGACAACCCGGCGCGGCCGTCCGGCACCGGGGGGAACCGCCGCAGGGACGGCTGGTCGGCAGCCGCGGGGATCGTGTTGATCATCGCCTCCCTCGCCATCCGCGACCACGGCTTCCGGGAAACGTTCCGGTACACCATCCAGGCGCTGGCTGTCGTCGCCATCATGCGATTCGTCGTCCGGTACCCGAGTTCACTGCTCGCCGGTGTGCTCAACCTGGGACCGGTCGTGTGGCTGGGGCGCGTGTCCTACGCCTTCTACCTGGTCCACCACGTCATCCTGATCGAGCTGCAGCGTCGTGGTGTCGGGCAAGCCGGCCAGATCGCGCTCGGTCTGCCGCTGAGCGCCGGGATCGCATGGGCACTCCACCGTCTGGTCGACCGCCGGGCGTTCGCGGTCCGGGACCGCCTCGTGGCCGGGCGCAGGGGTCGGGTCGAAGCGCCGGTTGCGGAGGGTTCCACGCCCCTGGATCCGGCGGGCATCGCGATCAGACGGCGCTGACGATCGGGCCGGGCCGGTGTTCAGCCGGGCCCGGTTCGGCCTCAGCGGGCCCGCAGATCCTGGAACCGGCGCCCCTCGTCGGCCAGGCGCACCAGCAGCGGGGCGGGGGCCCAGGCCGGGCCCAGCTCCCTTTCAAAAGCGCGCAGACGATCGACCACGTGGGCCAGACCGAGATGGTCGCCCCACCACATGGGGCCTCCCCGGTAGGCGGGCCAGTTGTAGCCGTTGATCCAGATGATGTCGATGTCACTGGCCCGGATGGCCTTGCCCTCCTCCAGGATCTTCGCCCCCTCGTTGATCATGGGCAGGATCAGTCGCTCGACGATCTCGTCGGCCGTGAACGGGCGAGGTGCGTGACCGCTCTGCCGGGCGAACTCCCCGATGATGGCCTCGGTGACCGGTGAGGGGGAGGGGTTCCGCTCGGCGTCGTAGTCGTAGTAGCCGGCCCCGGTCTTCTGGCCGCGGCGGTCGAGCTCGCACAGTCGGTCGCGGATGGTCTCACCCCGCGAGCGCTCCTTGACCCACCCGATGTCCAGTCCGGCGAGGTCGCTCATCTGGAACGGGCCCATGGCGAAGCCGAAGTCGTGGATGGCGCGGTCGATGTCCCAGGGCATGGCGCCCTCGAGGAGCAGGGCCTGGGACTCGCGGGTGCGCTGGGCCAGCATGCGGTTGCCCACGAAGCCGGGGCACACCCCCACGAGCGCGGCGATCTTGCCGATCCGCTTGGCCGTCTGCATGGCGGTGCTGATCACCTCGGGCGAGGTGTGGTCGGCCCGAACGACCTCGAGCAGCCGCATCACGTTGGCGGGCGAGAAGAAGTGCATGCCGATGACGGCCTCGGGCCGGGTGGTGACGGAGGCGATCTCGTCGATGTTCAGCGCGCTGGTGTTCGTGGCCAGCACGGCGCCCGGCCGGCAGATGCGGTCCAGGTTCCGGAACACGTCCTGCTTGATGTCCATGCGCTCGAACACGGCCTCGATCACCATGTCCGCCCCGGCGAGATCCTCCATCGACGTCGACGGCGTGAGCAGCGCCATCCGGGCCTCGACCTGCTCGGGGGTGAACCGCCCGCTGCGCACGCTGCGCTCGTAGTTCGCCCGCACCACCTTCAGGCCGCGGTCGAGGGCCTCCTGGGACACCTCCACGATCGTCACCGGGATCCCGGCGTTGGCGAAGTTCATGGCGATGCCACCGCCCATGGTGCCCGCCCCGAGAATGCCCACCCGCTCCACCGGGATCGTCGGGGTGCCGGCCGGGACGTCGGGGATCTTCCAGACCTCGCGTTCGGCGAAGAACACGTAGCGCTGGGCGGCCGACTCGGGGCTGGTGAGGACCTGGCCGAACAGCTCACGCTCGCGCCGCATGCCGTCCGCGAAGGGCAGGTTCACCGCCGCCTCGACGCAGGCGATGATCGCCTCGGGAGCCTTGAAGCCCCGGAACCGCTTGGCGTTGGCGGCCCGGAAGGCGGCGAACTCGTCGGCGGCCATGGGCGCCACCGGCCGGTCGCTGATCCGGGTGAGCGGGCGATGCTCGGCCAGCATGCGCCGCACGTGGGCGATGGCGTCGGCCCGCAGCGACCCCTCGGTCGCCAGGGCGTCCACCAGGCCCATGGCCAGGCACTCGGCGGCGGGCACGTGGTTCCCCGAGGTCATCATCTCGAGTGCCTTCCGGGGGCCCGTGATGCGGGGCAGGCGCTGGGTCCCGCCCGCTCCCGGCAGCAGTCCGAGGTTCACCTCCGGCAGGCCGCACCTCGCCGACGGCACGGCGATCCGCTCGTGGGCGCACAGCGCCACCTCCAGGCCGCCCCCCAGCGCGGTGCCGTGGATGGCGGCGACGACCGGCTTGGGGGAGGCTTCCATGGCAGCCTGGACGTCGTGCAGGGCGGCCCCGCGCGAGGCACCGCCGAACTCGCTGATGTCGGCCCCGGCGATGAAGGTCCGCCCGCCGCAGATGAGCACGATCCCCTGGACGGCGGGATCGCCGATGGCCGCCTCGAAGGCCTGGAACAGCCCGTCGCGCACGCCGGCCGACAGGGCGTTGACCGGCGGTGAGTCGATCGTGATGACGGCGATCCCGTCCTCCACGGTCAGGTCGGTGACGTCGTTGACTCGGCTCATTCGGGCTCCCTCGGGTTCGGGGCGGGGACTCGGGCGACCCACTGTCGCGCGGCGGGGCGCCGGTGTCGGGGCTCCGGTCGGGCAGCGGTCAGACTGGGCCCCGCATGAGCGCCCCCACCAGCACCACCACGCGGACCCTGTCCGAGGCGGAGTCCAAGGCCCTGCTCGCCGCCCACGGCGTCCCCTTCGCCCCCGAGCGCATCTGCGCCACGGCCGGTGAAGCGATGGCCGCCGCGGCGGCGATCGGGCTGCCCGTCGTCGTCAAGCTCAACGGTCCCCACATCGCCCACAAGACCGAGCGGGGCCTGGTCCGGCTCAACCTCGGCTCCGAGGAGGCCGTCGCCCGGGCCGGCACCGAGCTGCTGGCCGCCGCCCGCCCCGAGGACGGGGAGGTGTCCCTGCTCGTCGCCCCCATGCTGCGCGGCAACCGGGAGCTGATCGCCGGCCTGTCCCGCGACCCGCAGTTCGGCCCGACCGTCATGGTCGGAGTCGGGGGGATCCTGGCCGAGGCCATCGCCGACGTCGCCATCCGACTGGTTCCCATCGAGCCGGTCGATGCCGCCGAGATGATCGAGGAGCTGCGCACCCAGAGCCTGCTCGGGGCCTTCCGGGGCGAGCCGGCGGTGGACCGCGACGCGCTCGCCGGTGTGCTGCTGGCCCTGTCGGCGGCGGCCACGGCCAACCCGGGGATCGTCTCGGCCGACCTGAACCCCCTGATCATCGTCGGCGGCCGCCCGGTGGCCGTCGACGCCCTCGTCGAGATCGAGCAGGCGGAGGCCGGGCGATGAGCACCACCGTGGACACCGCCAGGAAGACGCTGTCCGACGCCCACTTCCGGGCCCTGTTCGAGCCCCGTGGTGTCGTCATCGCCGGCGCCTCGTCCCATCCCGGCAAGTTCGGGTTCGTGGCCCTGCACAACATGCTCGCCAGCGGGTACCGGGGCCGGGTGGCGGCCACCAACCTGGCCGGCGAGTCGGTGCTCGGCATCCAGACCGTGCCTTCGATCGACGACCTCGACGACGGGCCGTGGGACCTCGTCTTCGTGTGCACCCCGGCTTCGACGAACATCGACCTGCTCCACGCCTGCGCCCGCAAGGGCATCCGGGCCGCCTTCGTCACCTCGGCGGGCTACGGCGAGGCGGGCGACGAGGGCCGGGCAGCCGAGGAGCGCCTCGTCGCCGTCGCCCGGGAGCTCGGCATCCTGCTGGCCGGTCCCAACGGGCAGGGTCTGGTGTCGACTCCCGCGAACCTCTGCGCGCAGATCGTCGCGCCCTATCCGCCCGCCGGCCGGGTGGGCATCGCCAGCCAGTCGGGCAACCTGGTCTCCAGCATCATGAACCTGGCGATCGCCAGTGGCATCGGTGTCAGCCGGGCCGTGTCGGCGGGCAACGCCGCCGCCGTGGGTGTCGCCGACTACCTCGACTGGTACGCCGACGATCCGGCCACCGCCGTCGGCCTCGCCTACGTCGAGGGCACGTCCCAGGGCCGCCAGCTCTTCGAGCGGTTCCGCAGCGTCGCCGCCCGCAAGCCGCTTGTCGTGCTCAAGGGCGGCGCCACCTCGGGCGGTCAGCAGGCGGCGGCCAGCCACACGGGTTCGCTGTCCACCGACGACCGTGTCTTCGACGGGATGTGCCGCCAGGCCGGGGTCACCCGGGCCGCCACCCTTGAGGAGGCCTTCGAGGCGGCCGCCACCTTCGCCACCCAGCCCCTGCCCCAGGGTGACCGGGTCGTGGTCATGACCACTGCGGGCGGCTGGGGCGTCCTCACCGCCGATGCCATCACCAGGTCCTGCCTGTCGCTCACCCCACTGCCCGACGACCTGCGG
>JBIKWW010000135.1:0-8411 GCA_044356125.1 Acidimicrobiia bacterium | reverse complement strand
TCACCATCGACGGTGCCGTCGCCCGCCCCGCTGCCGACGACGAGGCCACCCGGTCCGCTCCGGTCGCCATCACGTCGATCGACGGTGCCGGCCGCGACGAGCTGGTGGCCGAGATGCTCGCCGAGTCCGACAACGTGACGGCCGAGATGCTCCTGAAGGAGGTCGCCTTCCAGGTGACGGGTGGTCCCGGGGCCACGGCGGCCGGGGCCACGGCGGCGCTCGGTGCACTGGAGCGCCTGGGTGTGCCGACGGCGGGCGCGAACATCGTCGACGGGTCGGGTCTGGACCGGGGCAACCGTCTGACCTGCGATCTCCTCGTGGCCGTGCTCGCTGCAGCGGCCGAGGCGGCGGGGGCCACCATCGGCGATGCGGCCGGGTCCAGTGCTGCGGGTTCGGCCGGGCCCCTGCTCGGCGGTCTCCCCGTGGCCGGTCAGTCGGGGACGATGTCGCGTCGGCTGACCGGTCCGGCCACCGTCGGGCGGGTGCATGCGAAGACGGGGACGCTCAACGGCGTGTCCTCCCTCGCCGGATTCGTCGACACGCTCAGCGGACGACGGCTCCTGTTCGCCGTGATCGTGAACGGCCTCGGGGGCGAGGACACCAGCCCGGCGGCCGTGGCCGACCGTGTCGTCGAAGCCGTTGCCGGGTACCCGTCGGTCACCGAGACCGGATGGGAGCTTCGACCGTGAGCGCGGGCGGCCCGTACCGGCTCCCCATGTTCCCCCTCGGCCAGGTTTCCTTCCCGGCGACGCTGGTGCCGCTGCGGGTGTTCGAGCCCCGCTACGTGCAGATGGTGCGCGACTGCCTGCGATCCGACGCTGGCGACGGCCCGTCGTTCGGTGTCGTGCTCATCGAGCGGGGTCAGGAGGTCGGCGGTGGCGATGCCCGTTTCGGCGTCGGGGTGGCCACGAGGATCATGCAGGTCAGCCCCGAGTCCGACGGCAGCTTCGGGGTGGTCGCCGTCGGCATCCGTCGCATCCGCGTGCTGCAGTGGCTGCCCGACGATCCCTACCCGCAGGCCATGGTCGCCGACGAGCCCGACCCGGTCGACGCCCCTGACGAGGAGGTCCAGGCGACCGCCTCCGATCTGCGCCGCCTGCTCGCCCGGTGCGCCGAGGCCGGGTGGCCGGCGGCCCCGGCGACCGTCGAACTGGCGGCGGACCCGGCGACGCTGCTGTGGCACCTCTGTGCGGTCCTCCCCGTCGGACCGCTCGACGACCACGCACTGCTCGCAGCCCCCGACGGCCCGGCCCGCCTGGCGCTCCTGCGGGGTTTGATCGCAGACGTGGACGGTCTGGTCGCAGATAGGCTCGCCGGGACATGAGTGACGCCCCCTCCCGTCTCCAGAGCATCGGAGCCAAGCTGCAGCAGGTCGACCCGGCCGGTGCCAAGCGCTCGGCCTCGGGTGGCGTCGACGCCATGCGAGACGCCGCCCGGCTGACCGTCGACTACGTGAAGCAGGAGACGCTCGATCCCCTGCGCAGCCTCGGACGCCAGATCGCCCTCGGCGCGGCGGGTGCCATCACCATGGGCCTCGGGCTCGTGCTGCTGATGCTCGGCGCCCTGCGCGGGATCCAGACGCTCTTCGGGGCGAACGACCCCACGGGGCGGCCGATGTCGGGCAACAACACCTGGATCCCGTACCTGCTGGCCGTACTCGTGTGCGTGGTCGTGCTGGCGCTCATCGGTCTCGGATTCCGATCCACCTCGCGGACGAGGGCGTCGTTGCCCCGTTCGTCCGACCCGACCCGTGGGAGGTCGTGATGCCCAGCTCCACTGGCGACCGTCCGGGACAGGACCGCCCGATCCGTCGGGAGGACATCGAGTCCCGTCTGCGGGCCGTCCAGTCCGAGATCACCAACGTCAAGGATTCGACCGTCGGTGTCGGCATCGCCGCCGGCGGTGTCCTGGCCCTGGCACTGCTGATCGTGGCGTTCCTGGTGGGCAAGCGCATCGGTGCCCGGCGCTACTCCTTCGTCGAGGTCCGGCGGTTCTGACGAACCGGACCACAGCGTGATCAAGTCCCTGCTCCGAACCTGGGTCCGCGGCAACGTCTACCGCAAGGGTCTGTCCGGCTCTTCGCCGTTCTGGACGGCGGTGGCGCTGATCGGTGCGCTGCGCTGGATGCGCGACCGTTTCTCCCACCGTGACGACCCGCCGGTGTTCGCCGAGGCGCTCCGGTCCGGGGAACGTGTGGAGCTCGTCCGTCGCGGCGCCCCGGATCGATCGCTGCGGCGAGACCGCGGCCGGGAGCTGCGACTGCTCCGGCAGGTGGAGCGTCGTCTCGCCAGCCCGCGTCGCCGTACCCGGCGGGCCGCCGCAGCGCGGGTCGCCGGAACCCGGCTCGAGGCGATGGTGGACGCCGAGCTCCTCGGTCGAGCCCGGGGGTCGCGACGCGACGAGCGGGCGATCCGGGGCGGTCGTCGGTGAGCGCCGTGCCGTACCGCTCATTCCGCGCCGGCGAGAAGGTCGTGCTGGTCGATGCCAAGCGTCGCCGCTACCTCGTCACGCTGTCGGTCGGAGGCCAGTTCCACTCCCACGCCGGGGTGCTCGCCCACGACGACCTGATCGGGGCCGAGGAGGGGGTCGTCGTCCGCTCGACCGGCGGCGGCCGCTACACGGCGCTGCGCCCGACCCTGGCGGAGTTCGTCCTCAAGATGCCGCGCGGCGCCCAGGTGATCTACCCGAAGGACCTCGGGCCGATCCTGCTGCTCGCCGACATCTTCCCCGGGGCCCGGGTGTTCGAGTCCGGCGTGGGGTCGGGGGCGCTCTCCATGACCCTGCTGCGGGCGGGCGCCGAGATCCTGGCCTATGAGCTGCGCGACGACTTCGCCCGGAAGGCCATCGCCAACGTGTCGGCCTTCCTCGGTCCCGAAGCCTTGGACCGGTACCGGGTTGAGGTCCGCAACGCCTACGACGGCATCGACGCCGAGGGCCTCGACCGTGTCGTGCTCGACCTGCCCGAACCCTGGAACGTCGTGCCCCACGCCGCCCGCGCCCTGCGCCAGGGCGGCATCATCGTCTCGTACCTGCCCACGATCAACCAGACCGCGCTGCTTCGGGCCTCCCTGCACGAGCACGGGTTCCAGCTCGCCGAGACCATCGAGGTGCTCAACCGCACCTGGCACATCGAGGGCACCTCGGTGCGGCCGGACCATCGCATGGTCGCCCACACCGGCTTCCTCACCCACGCTCGACTGCTCCAGACCGACGTCCTCGTGACCCGGACCGAACCGGTGCGGGCGTCGTTCGGGCAGGCCGACCGGGCTGGAACCGTGGCGGCGGCCGTCGGTCCGGAGCTCGCCGCGGACCCCGACGCTGATGCCGATGCGGACACGCTCGATGCGGACACGCTCGATGCGGACATGCTCGATGCGGACACGCTCGATGCGGACACGCTCGATGCGGACATGCTCGATGCGGACACGCTCGATGCGGACTTCGCTCACGACCGTGCTCCCGACGACACCGCCGGGTCCGACGGCCAGCGAGCCTGAGGTCACCGGCCCCGTCCAACGGCCCCGGCGAGCCCCGTGGGACCGACGGCCCGGGGTTCCGGGGGTCCGCCACCGACCCCGGTCGCGTCGCTCATCATGGTGGCCATGACGGCGTTCGATCTCGGAGTGGCCGTCGCCTTCCTCGGCGCAGTGGCGTCGGGATGGCGACGGGGCCTCGTCGAGCCTGCGGCGCGCTGGGTGGGCATGGCCGTGGCGGGAATCGCCGCGATCCGCAACACCGAAGGGGTTGCCGCCGTCGCCGAGCGGTTGGGGATGCAGCGCAGCGGGACGTCGGTGGTCGCCGGGGTGCTGACTACCGTGGCCGTCGGCGGAGTGATCGGCAGCCTGGCCGGACGTTCACTGCTCACCGTCGTGGCCGTACCGGGGCTTCGATCGCTCGATCGGGTGGCCGGGTCGGCCGTGGGGGCCGCCGGGGTGGTCTTCATCGTCTGGCTCATGGCCCCGGTCGCCGCCGTGCTGCCAGGGGGACTGGCGCAGTCCGTCCACGACGGAAGGGTGACCGATCTCGCCGTGCGGACGTTGCCCGCCCCGCCGGACCTGTTCGCGCCCGTCCGGTCCGTGGCCGAAACCCTGGGTGCGAGTGGGTCGGTCGATGCGCCGTGAGGGTTGGACAGCCAGCGGCTCAGTCCCTGACAGGGGCCCATGGGGCGGCTGAACGCGGCATCTGCCGAGTGAAGTGGGTCGGCTCGGCGCCGACGAGTGCAGCCAGAGGGCTCACGCCCCGGCCGGGTTCACTCCATCTCGATGAAGATGCACTCGCCGGGGCACTCCTCGGCCGACTCGACCACGCCGTCGTAGTCCTTCTCGACCACGTTGGCCAGCCCGTCGGGGCCGCCCGGATCGGAGAAGACCTTCGAGCCTTCCTTCACGTAGGCGAGGCCGTCGTCGAGCAGCGTGAAGACCGAGGGAGCGATCTCCTCGCACAGCCCGTCGCCGGTGCACAGATCCTGGTCGATCCACACCTTCATGCCCATGGTGATTGCGTCCTCTTCGCGGGGGGATGGTCGTCGGCGGCTCGGCGGCCGCACGGGCACTCTAGCAATTTCACCGGGATTGGTCGTGGAAACGGTGGAAACAGAGCGGGCGGCCCGCCTCCCCGACGCAGACCCGCCCCGAGACGGCCCCAGGTCCGGCACCCACTCCGGATTCGACCCGGTCCGCGGGGGACGGTCCGAGGGGGACGGTCCGAGGGGATCGCTCCCGCCAGGAACGGCTGATTCGCTAGGGTGCCCGGCAGGGCCGACCACTGGCCGGAAGAGGTACGACCGATGTCCGACGCACCGATGCCCGACGCACCGATGCCCGACGCACGGGTCTCCCGGACGCCGATGTCCGGCGCGCCCGAGTACGAGGCCCGCCTGGCCGATTACGGGCGCGAGGTCGCCGAACTCCAGGAGACCGTCAAGGCGCTCGAGGAGGAGATCGTCGTTCTCCGGCGCAAGCTCCAGGAGGCACCCAAGCGGGTCCGCACCCTCGAGGAGCGGCTGCTCGAGACCAAGGGTCAGCTCGCCCAGGCCGTCAGCCAGAACGAGAAGCTGAGCTACACGCTCCGGGAGGCGAGGGAGCACATCGCCAACCTCCGCGAGGAGGTCGACAAGCTCACGCAGCCGCCCAACGGCTACGGCACCTTCGTGGGCCGCAACGAGGACGGCACGGTCGACGTCGTGACCGCCGGACGGAAGATGCGCGTGGCGCTGCACCCGGCCCTCGTCGACGACGATCTCGAGCGGGGTGCCGAGGTCGTCCTGAACGAGTCGTTCAACGTGATCTCGGCTCGTGCGGCCGACGGCAGCGGGGACGTGGTGTCGTTCAAGGAGCTGCTCGAGGATGGTCGTCGGGCCATCGTGATCACCAGGGCCGACGAGGAGCGGGTCGTCGAGCTCAGCGACGCCCTGATCGAGCCCGAGACCCGGCTCCGCAACGGTGACTCCATGCTGCTCGACCCACGCGGCGGGCTCCTGGTAGCCCGGCTGCCCCGGCCCGAGGTCGAGGAGCTCGTGCTCGAGGAGGTGCCCGACATCGCCTACGAGGACGTCGGCGGTCTGGACTCCCAGATCGAGATGATCAAGGACGCCGTCGAGCTGCCCTTCCTGCACCAGGACCTCTTCGCCGAGCACCAGCTCCCGGCGCCCAAGGGCATCCTCCTGTACGGCCCTCCAGGCTGTGGCAAGACGCTCATCGCCAAGGCGGTGGCCAACTCGCTGTCCAAGAAGGTCAGCCAGGTCACCGGCCGACCCGCGGCCCGGAGCTACTTCATCAACATCAAGGGCCCCGAGCTGCTCAACAAGTACGTCGGCGAGACCGAGCGCCAGATCCGCCTGGTCTTCCAGCGGGCCCGTGAGAAGGCCGAGGAGGGCGTGCCCGTCATCGTCTTCTTCGACGAGATGGACTCGCTCTTCCGCACCCGCGGCACCGGCATCTCCTCCGACGTCGAGTCGACGATCGTGCCCCAGCTCCTCGCCGAGATCGACGGTGTGGAGACCCTCAAGAACGTGATCGTCATCGGCGCCTCCAACCGCGAGGACCTCATCGACCCGGCCATCCTGCGCCCCGGACGCCTCGACGTGAAGATCAAGATCGAGCGCCCGGACCGTGACGCGGCGAAGGCCATCTTCGCCCGCTACCTCGATCCTTCGCTGCCCCTCGACGAGGGCGAGATCGCCTCGCTCGGGAACGGAGAGCGGGACGCGACCGTTCGGGCGCTGATCGATGCGGCGGCCGAGTACATGTACCGCGCCGAGGACGACACCAAGTTCCTCGAGGTGACCTACCAGAACGGCGACAAGGAGATCCTGTACTTCAAGGACTTCAGCTCCGGCGCCATGATCGAGAACATCGTGCGCCGCGCCAAGAAGCTGTCGATCAAGCGCCAGATCGCCGGTCAAGGCAAGGGCATCCGCCGGCAGGACCTCCTGGACTCGATCCTCCAGGAGTTCCACGAGCAGGAGGACCTCCCGAACACGACCAACCCCGACGACTGGGCGAAGATCTCGGGCAAGAAGGGCGAGCGGATCGTGTACATCCGCACGGTCATCTCGAAGGGTCCCGACAAGGCCCCCGAGGGCGGCCGCTCCATCGAGCGCGTCCAGACCGGCCAGTACCTGTAGAGCGCCGAGGCTCGGGCGCTGATCGCCGAGTGGGGCGCGTCGGAGCCAGATCTGCACGGCGCTCGGGTGTGACCTTGAGTGCTGAGCCGACCGACCGGTCCACTTCCTCGAAGGACGCGCTGGCCGACGACGCGTCGACGGGCGCGTTCGTCCCACCGGCTGGTTCGGCGCGCAGATCACGGGCCGACCCGCGCTGACGTGCGCTGACGTGCGCCGAGCTGGCCCGCATCAGCGCGCTGCGATCGGACGACGCCACCGCGGCGCTGTCCGCGGCACTCGCCGGCGTGTCGGCCCAGCGACCGCTGACGGCGCCCCGGTAACTCGGCGCCGAGCGGCTCCGGTACGGTGCAGCCGGGATGGCGGTCAAGAAGCTGTGCGGCATCGAGACGGAGTACGGGATCCTGGGCGGTGACGCCAATCCCATCACCGCTTCGTCGATCCTGGTCAACAGCTTCGTGCACCACGTCGGCAAGGACGACATCGCCGGGCGGCCGACGGTCAAGGTGGGCTGGGACTTCGGGGACGAGACACCCGGGCTCGACGCCCGTGGCTTCGCCGCATCCGGTGCGCTTCCGCCGGAAGTCGAGACGCACCTGGTGAACGCCGTGCTCACCAACGGCGCTCGTTTCTACGTCGACCACGCCCACCCCGAGTACTCCTCGCCGGAGTGCGAGAACGCTCGGGTGGCGACGCTCTACGACCGGGCCGGCGAGCAGGTCCTGCTGGCCGCCATGGACGCCGCCCGCCAGGCGTTGCCGGGCATCCGGCCGATCGTCGTCTACAAGAACAACTCCGACGGCAAGGGCAACAGCTACGGAACCCACGAGAACTACCTCATGGACCGCGAGCTTCCGTTCGCACGGATCGTCAACCACGTGATGGCCTTCTTCGTCACCCGCCAGATCTTCTGCGGCGCGGGCAAGGTCGGCTGCGAGTTCCCCTCGCCGGGCCAGGACGTCGCCTTCCAGATCTCCCAGCGGGCCGACTTCTTCGAAGAGGAGGTCGGTCTCGAGACCACGCTGAAGCGGCCCATCGTGAACACCCGCGACGAGCCCCATGCCGATGCCCGTCGGTTCCGGCGCCTGCACGTGATCGTGGGGGATGCGTCGATGAGCGAAGTGGCCACCTTCCTCAAGCTCGGGGCGACGTCGATCGTGCTGGCGATGATCGAGGACGGCTTCCTCGACCGGCAGGACTTCGGGCTGGCCCAGCCCGTCCGGGCGATCCGCCAGGTGAGTTGGGACCCCACCCTCGGGCGGGCCGTCGAGATGGCCGACGGTCGGACCATCACCGCGCTCGATCTGCAGTGGCGGTACTACGAGCAGGCCCGCGCCTACGCCGGGTCCCGGGGTCTGGAGGCCGTCGACGAGGAGGTCGGTGCCGACGTCCTGCAGCGCTGGGGTGAGGTGCTGGCCGATCTCGAGGCCGATCCGATGCGCTGCGCCGACCGTGTCGACTGGGTGGCCAAGCTCCGGCTGATCGGCGCCTACCGGGAACGTCACGGCGTCGACGGCGACGACCCGCGGCTCAAGGCCCTCGATCTGCAGTGGAGCGACCTGCGTCCGGAGAAGTGCCTCGCCTCCAGGGCCGGCTTGCAGCGGCTGTTCGCCCCGGAGTCGGTCGAGCGGGCCGTGTCGGAGCCTCCGCGGGGGACCCGCGCCTACTTCCGGGGCCGCTGCCTGCAGCGCTTCTCCCCCTGGATCGTGGCCGCCAACTGGGACTCGTTGGTGTTCGACCTCGGGACCGATCCGCTGCGGCGGGTGCCGATGCTCGACCCCATGCGCGG
>JBIKWW010000134.1:0-8455 GCA_044356125.1 Acidimicrobiia bacterium | reverse complement strand
TCGACGCCGCGCTCGGCGGGCTGGTCGAGCGCGACCCGGCCCAGACGCAGTCCCCCCGTCGCCGGCCGTGAGCCCGGGCGAGGCGGGCCTCGGGACACCCGGGCCCGACGTCCCGGCCGCCTGGGAGGCCCTCGGCGATCCCCGCCGGATCGTGGGCAGCGTCGAGCTCAGCCCGCACGTGTCCACCAACCGGGTCGAGCGCCTGCGCCTCGACGACGGCAGCGAGGTCGTGGCCAAGACCTCGTCCTACGGCTCGTACTTCCTGTTCCGGGAGGACCACGACCGGCTCCACCGGCTCCAGGGGCTCCTCGCCGGCACCCGCTACCGCCATCTCCTGGCCCACACCATCACCAAGGACGGCCGCCCCTTCACCTGGTACGACGGGCGGCACTGGATCGTCTTCTACGACGTCATCGAGCTGCGCGAGCGGCTCCCCCGCACCATCACCGGCGACCAGGTCACCAACCTGGGCGAGGAGATGGCGCTGTTCCACCGCCAGTGCGCCGACGTCGCCCCGCTCATCCCGCGCACCTCGACGTCCATCCGCTCCGACGCCGTGAACCTGCTGTCGCTGCTCACCGAGGGGGACCGGGGCGCCTCGACGCTGCACCTGGGCGCGGCCCAGACCGACGTCGTCGCCCGCCACGCCCACCGCTTCCTCGAGCGGCTCGACGAGCTCGGCTACGACGACATGCCCCGCATCCCCGTGCTGATCGACTGGAACCTGGGCAACTTCTCGGTCGAGACCGACGCCGGCGGGCGCTTCCGGCTCTTCTCCCGCTGGGACTACGACTGGTTCCGCATCGAACCCCGGGTGCTCGACCTGTACTTCCTGTCGCGGGTGGCGTCGTCGACGGGGGACCGCACCCAGTTCACCTACGGTGCCCACACCCTGCTCGAGGACCGCTTCCTCGCCCTCCTCGCCGCGTACCACCGGATCTTCCCGCTCACCGCCGAGGAGATCCTCCTCATCGCCGAGGGGTACCGGTTCTTCCTGCTGCACTACGTGATCCGCGAGGCCGAGGCGTTCTTCACCCCCTCGTACGCGTCGGTGCTGCGGCGTGAGGCGATCGACATCCACCTCCCGACCTTCGAGCGCCTCGACCTGAGCCCCCTGCTGCGGGTCCTCGGTGACGAAGGCGGGGCCGTCCTCCCTAGAGTGCGCACGTGAGCCTGCAGATCCCCGTCCCCGAGCGCACCCGAACCGCGGTTCCCTACGTGCCCGGCAAGCCCGTCGACGAGCTCGCCCGCGAGTTCGGGCTCGACCCCGACTCGATCGTCAAGCTGGCCTCCAACGAGAACCCGCTCGGCATGAGCCCGAAGGCGGCCGAGGCCGTCCGCCGGATCGGCATCGACGGCCGCTATCCCGACGCCTCGGGCTACGAGCTCGTCCGCGCCGTCGCCGCCCGCCACGGCCTCGAGCCCGCCAACGTCATCCTCGGCAACGGCAGCGAGAACCTCATCGAGCTCGTCGGGAAGACGTTCATGGGGCCGGGCACCAACGGCGTCGTCGCCGAGCACGCCTTCGTGTGCTTCGAGCTGTCGGCCCACGCCGCCGGGGCGACCCTCAAGAAGGTGCCCGCCGTCGACCTCGGCCACGACCTCGACGCCATGCTCGCCGCCATCGACGACGACACCGTCGCGCTCTACATCGCCAACCCGAACAACCCGACGGGCACGTTCCTGACGGAGGCCCAGATCGCCGCCTTCCTGGAGCGGGTCCCCGAGCGGGTGCTCGTGGTCCTCGACGAGGCCTACAACGACTACCTGCCCCCGGCCGACCGCTACGACGGGACCCGGTTCGTGCAGCGCTTCCCCAACGTCTTCGTCAGCCGAACGTTCTCCAAGGTGTACGGGCTGGCCGCGCTGAGGGTCGCCTACGGCGCCGGTTCGCCCGAGGTCATCGAGCTCATGAACCGCATGCGTCTGGTGTTCTCCGTGTCCGTGCCGGCCCAGGCAGCGGCCCTGGCGGCCCTCGACGACGACGAGTTCCTCCAGCGCTCCTACGACCTCAACGCCGCCGGCATGGAGCAGCTCGTCGCCGGGCTGCGCGCCCTCGGTCTCGAGCCCGTGCCCTCCAAGGGCAACTTCGTGCTCGTGGAGGTGGGCGATGCCGCCGCCGTCAACCAGGCCCTGCTGCGCCAGGGTGTGATCGTGCGCCCGGTGGCCGGGTACGGCCTG
Source organism: Acidimicrobiia bacterium (assembly GCA_044356125.1). GTDB lineage: Bacteria > Actinomycetota > Acidimicrobiia > Acidimicrobiales > JANYDT01 > JBIKWW01. The sequence goes on along the minus strand of JBIKWW010000134.1, from coordinate 6,274 downwards.
CCCACCTACCTGCGCATCACCATCGGCCTCCCCGAGGAGAACCAGCGCTTCCTCGGAGCGCTGAAGGTGGCCCTCGGCCGCTGACCCGGCCGCTGACCCGGCCGTTTGACCCGGCCGTCTGAACCGGCCGTCTGACCCGGCCCGTCAGGCGAAGCCGGCGGGCACCGGTGCCTCCACGTGCAGCCGCCCGGTCGGGTCGGGCAGCTCCAGGGTGATCGCGACGGCGTGCAGCATCAGCCGCGGTGCGCTGCGGACGTCGCCGTAGAGACGGTCGCCGAGGATGGGGGCCTGCCGGCCGGCGAGCTGCACCCGCAGCTGGTGGGTCCGGCCGGTCACGGGCCACAGCTCCACCAGGGTGGTATCGGGGCCGCGGCGCCGGACCCGGTAGCGGGTCAGGGCGCCGTCGCCCCCCCGGGGGACCACGACCATGCGGTCCCGGCGCCGGGGATCCCGGTCGAGCCGGTCGCGCAGCTCGCCCTCGTCGTCGAGCTGCGCCGCCCGTCCGCCGACCACGGCGAGGTAGCGCTTGACCACGCGCCGCCCCTGGAAGGCGGCGTCGATCGCCCGCCGGTCGGCTGCCGGGGTCGCCAGCAGCACCACGCCGGACGTGTCGCGGTCGAGCCGGTGCACGAGGTGCAGGCCGGGGCCGAAACGACCGGTGGCGAGGGTGAGGAGGTTGGCGGTGTCACCGGGCCGGACCGGCTCGGACCGCAAGCCGCTCGGCTTGTCGACGGCGGCGATCCCGTCAGCGTGGCGGGCCGGGTCGCGCAGCACCCAGCGCTCGTCGAACCCCCACGGCGCCCTGCCCGCCGGCCCGTCCTCGAGCCCGTCCGGCCCGTCCCCCGCCGGCCCCGCGAGCCCGTCCGGCCCGTCCTCGAGCCCGTCCACCTCGACGGTGTCGCCCGCCCGGACCGTCCACGAGGCCAGGCGCACCACCTTGCCCCGGACCCGCACCCGTCCGGCACCGAACAACGCCCCCACCTCGCTGCGGCGGACACCGGCGAGGTCCCGCAGGACCCGGTCCAGCCGCGCGCCGTCGAGGTGCGCGGGAACGATCACCGCAGCGTCGGGGCGGCCCGCCGCAGCCGGTCCGGGGCCGTCCGCTCGAGGCGCAGGAGGTAGGGGACGGCCAGGACGGCCACCACGACCCCTGTCAGCCACAGAGCGTTCGCCGAGTGGTCGAGGGCCCTCGCCCCGATGGGTCGGCCCAGGGCGAACCCGGCCTGGAAGCACATGGCCGCCAGCGCCGCGTACCGGCCGATGAGGTGCTCCGGGGCGGCGTCGGCGACCAGCGGCCCCCGCACGGCCCCGAGCACGCACTCCCCGGCCCCGAAGACCACCATGGCGGCCACGAAGGCGGTGATGCGGGCGGCGCCCGTGGCCGCCGTCGCCAGCGCGCAGAGCCCGAAGGCGGCGGTGAACACGACGAACTGGCCGGCCAGCAGCGGGATGCGCCGTCGCCCGGCGACGAGTGAGACCGTCGCCACCTGGAGCAGCACGACGGTGCCCGTGTTCACGCCGAACATGATGCCGATCCAGGCGGTGCCGATGCCTTCCTCCCGCACGGCCGCCGGGAGGATGTCGAAAGCGAGCGACAGCGAGAGCCCGGTGGCCAGCTCGTAGGCCAGCAGGAGGACGTACCAGCGGTCCCGCCACACGTCACGGTAGGAGCCCCCGGGGCGGGCGAGGGGCCGGTTGACGGCTCCGTGGCGGGCGAGCCGCCGACCCAGTCGCCAGGCCAGGACGGCGGCGACGAGGAAGGTCATCACGTCGAGCGTGAAGAGCACGCCGTAGCTGCCCGGTCGGTCGGGGTCCACGATCACGCCCCCGAGCAGGCTGCCCAGACCCATGCCGAGGTTGATGCACGTCCGCTGCAGGGCGAAGGCGTGGGGGCGTGTCGCCGTGGTCGTCAGCGCGCTGATCAACGCGGTCACGGGCGAGAAGGCCCCGGCGATGCTGGCCCCGCCGATGACGGCGCCGATGATCGCCCGGGGCACGTCGGTGGCCACGCCCAGCACCGAGTACCCGACGGCACCGGTCAGCAGGGCGGCGACGAGGACCCGGGCGGCACCCAGCCGGTCGGTGAGCGCACCCACCAGCGGCGTCGTCAGGATCGTCGCCAGGCCCATGACCCCCAGGATCAGGCCGGCGGTGGTCAGCGCGATCCCCCGCCGTTCGTGCAGGTAGACGAGCTGGTAGGCCATGACCAGGCCGTTCCCGGAGACGTTCACCAGCGTCAGCGCCAGGACGGCGGTCACGACCGGTGTCGGCCGCCGTCCCGAGGACCACACGTCAGGCGACGCCACGCTCGCCCGGTCCGTCGCGTCGGTGGCCATGACGAGACGGTAGGCGCGACGCCGAGCCCGTCCCCGGCGATTCGGTGCTCAGCCGGAGCGGGTGCTCAGCCGGAGCGGGAGCTCAGCCGAGTCGGGTGCTCAGGCCGGCGAGCTGGTGGCGCATGGCCGCCGGAAGACGGCCGCCGAGCTTGTCGAAGTGGGCTTCGAACTCCGGCAGCTGGGACTTCCACTCCGCCGGGTCGACCTTCATGAGCTCGGCAAGCTCCTGCTCCGACACCGACAGCCCGCCGAGATCGAGCGTGCCCGGTGCGGGCAGGAGGCCGATCGGGGACTCCACGGCCTCGGCCCGGCCGTCGATGCGGTCGATGATCCACTTGAGCACGCGGCTGTTCTCGCCGTAGCCGGGCCACAGGAAGCGGCCCTCGGCGCTCTTGCGGAACCAGTTGACGAAGTAGATCCGGGGCAGCTTGTCGGCCGTGGTGGAGCCGCCGATGTCGAGCCAGTGCTGGATGTAGTCGGCCATGTTGTAGCCGCAGAACGGCAGCATGGCGAAGGGATCGAAGCGCAGGGCCCCGACCTGGCCGCCCTGCTGCGCCGCCGTCATCTCCGATGCGACGGTGGCCCCGAGGAACACGCCGTGCTCCCAGTCGAAGGCCTCCGTCACGAGCGGGACGGTCGACGCCCGGCGCCCGCCGAACAGGATGGCCGAGATGGGAACCCCGGCGGGGTCCTCCCACTCGGGGGCGATCGAGGGGCACTGCGACGCCGGGGTGGTGAAGCGGGCGTTCGGGTGGGCGGCCGGGGTGGGCGACTCGGGCGTCCAGGTGTTGCGCTTCCAGTCGGTGACCCGGCCGGGGGTCTGCTTGGTCATCCCCTCCCACCAGACGTCGCCGTCCTCGGTGAGGGCGACGTTGGTGAAGATCGAGTTGCCCCACAGCGTCGCCATGGCGTTGCGGTTGGTGTCGTCGCCGGTTCCCGGGGCCACGCCGAAGAAGCCCGCCTCCGGGTTGATGGCGTACAGCCGGCCGTCGTCGCCGAACTTCATCCAGCAGATGTCGTCACCGACCGTCTCGACCTTCCAGCCCGGGATCGTGGGCACGAGCATGGCCAGGTTGGTCTTGCCGCAGGCGCTCGGGAAGGCGGCTGCGACGTAGCGCTTGGGTCCGTCGGGCGGGGTGATGCCGAGGATGAGCATGTGCTCGGCCATCCAGTTGTCGTCGCGGGCCATCACCGATGCGATGCGCAGCGCGAAGCACTTCTTGCCGAGCAGGGCGTTGCCGCCGTAGCCCGAGCCGTAGCTCCAGATCTCGCGGCTCTCGGGGAAGTGGACGATGTACTTGGTGTCGTTGCAGGGCCAGGCGACGTCGGCCTCGCCGGGGCCGAGCGGACGGCCGACCGAGTGCAGGCAGGGAACGAACTCCCCGTCGCCGAGGGCGTCGAGCACCTTCCGGCCCATACGGGTCATGATCCGCATGGACACGGCCACGTAGGGCGAGTCGGTGAGCTCCACGCCGATGTGGGCGATCGGGGAGCCGATCGGGCCCATCGAGAACGGCACCACGTACATGGTGCGACCCTTCATCGAACCGGCGAACAGGCCGGTGAGCGTCGAGCGCATCTCGGAGGGGTCGGCCCAGTTGTTGGTCGGGCCGGCGTCGGCTGCATCGGCCGTGCAGATGAAGGTGCGGTCCTCCACCCGGGCGACGTCGGAGGGGTCGGAGGTGGCCCAGTAGCTGTTGGGACGCTTGGCGTCGCTCAGCCGGGTGAAGGTGCCGTTGTCGACGAGCAACTGGGCGAGGCGGTCGTACTCCTCGGGGGAGCCGTCGCACCATTCGACCCGGTCGGGCTGGGTCAGGGCGGCGACCTCGGCGACCCAGTCGATGAGCTTCTTGTTCGTCGTCGGTGCCGTCGTGCCGCTGGTCGCCATCACGCACTCCCTTGTGCGGTCGGTTCCCGGCCGGTCATGGTCGGCACCATCGGCTCCCGAGTCCGCCGACGGCGGACCCCGTGCTGCCGACCGGCCCGGTCGGGGTTGGATCTGGTGGGGAGACGACCCCGGTGCCTCCGGCGGGCGGAGGTCACTCGGAGAAGTCGAACGTCCCCATGTCGAGCTCGCTGCCCAGGCGCAACGTCGTGGCGAGCCCCCGCTCGTCGACGTCGAACACCACCCGCTGCCCCTGGCGGAGCATGCGGAACACCGAACCGACCAGCGCGTCGTCGGCCAGGTCGTACTCGGTGCGGGCAGCATCGTCGCGAACCAGCACGCCCTGGCGGGTAACCGGGTCATAGGCCTTGACGACACCTTGCATGGGAACCTCCTGCGGACGGACGGGAGCGGACGCTACCGCCCGTGCAGGTCGTGACAGTCTGCAACAGCCCCAGGCGTCGTATCAATCCCATGGATGGCCGAGGGCTCCGTGATCGGTGTCACCGATGACGGCTCGATGATGTGCGCTTTCACGACCACTCCAGGAGTTCCGCGTCGAGACGCCCAGTGTTCGTTCCGGGGCCCAGTGTTCGTTCCGGGGCCCAGCGTTCGTTCCGGGGCCCAGCGTTCGTTCCGGGGCCCAGCGTTCGTTCCGGGGCCCAGTGTTCGGCGGGCCGGATGCCCCGAGGCGGTGGTGCGTTCCGGGAGCACTGCACGCTCCCGTGAACGCTGGGCAGTGGAACCGCTGGGAGCGCGTTGAATCGCCCAGTGTTCGTTCGGGGGGCCGGGCGCTCGGGGCCCGGCGGAGGCTCGGCTGCCGCGCTTGACGGCGTGGCCGGCCTTGATGCAGCGGGTGCCCACGTTCACACGCCGGGCGAGCCGTCCTCGATCGCTCGGGTGGGCGCTGGATGTCCGGGGGGCCGGGCGCTCGGGGCCCGGCGGAGGCTCAGCTGCCGCGCTTGACGACGCGGCCGGCCTTGATGCAGCCGGTGCACACGTTCACACGCCGGGGCGAGCCGTCCACGATCGCCCGGATGCGCTGGATGTTGGGCGACCACCGGCGCTTGGTGCGGATATGGGAGTGGCTCAGGCTCATCCCGTAGCTGGGCTTCTTGGCGCAGATCTCACACACGGATGCCATGACTGGAGAACTCCCTTGGGTGACCGCTGCCGGCGAAGGGCATCGGACGGCGGACCTTCCGCTGGTGGCCGGGGTGGCGCACCGGGGGGCAGACATTACCATCGCCGTCTCATGTCCGATCCCGCCAGGCCAGCCGAACCCATGACGCCGGTCGAACGCGACTCGACGGGACCCCGTGCGCTGCTCGGCCCGGCGGCCATCGCCGCCACCGTCCGTGCCTTCCGGGACGGGTTGCGGGCCAACCAGGTGGCCATCAACCAGTTGAACGTGTACCCCGTGCCCGACGGGGACACCGGCACCAACATGGCCCTGACCATCGAGTCGGTGGTCGCCCAGCTCCCCGCCGACGCCGACGCCGACGCCGCCGCCGACGCCGCCGGCGACGCCGACGGTCCCGCCGCCGATATGGCCGAGGTGTGCCGGCTCATCGGCCACTGGTCGCTCATGGGCGCCCGGGGCAACTCGGGGACGATCCTCAGCCAGATCCTGCGCGGCTTCTGCGGGGTGGTGCGTGGACTCGAGGCCGTCGACGGCCCGGCCCTGGCGGCCGCCCTCCGGGCCGCCTCGACCGCCGCCTACGGCGCCGTGATGAAGCCCATCGAGGGCACCATCCTCACCGTCGCCCGGACCGCCGCCGAGGGCGCCGAAGCGGCCGCCGCCGAGCCGGGGGCCACGCTGCTCACGGTCGCCCTGGGTGCCCGGGCGGCGGCCCAGGCCGGCCTCGACTCCACGCCGTCGCTGCTGCCCGTGCTGGAACGGGCCGGGGTGGTCGACGCCGGCGGCGTGGGGTACTGCGTCCTGCTCGACGCCCTCCTGCAGGTCATCGACGGGCGCCCGATCCCGGCCGTTCCCACGACCGGCGGGGCCCAGACGACCGGCGGGGCCCAGACGACCGGCGGGGCCCACGCG
>JBIKWW010000133.1:0-8463 GCA_044356125.1 Acidimicrobiia bacterium | reverse complement strand
CGTACCGTTCAGACCAGGCGACCCTCGGCCATGGCGATGGTCCTGGTGGTGAGCGCCTCGAGGTCGGCCGCCAGGTGCGACACCAGCAGCACCGGACCGGGGAAGGAGGCGAGGTGGCGGCGCAGCTCGTCGCGCAGCGCGTCCCGCGAGGAGGCGTCGATGGCGGCCAGGGGCTCGTCGAGGAGCAGCACGTCGGGCTCGGCGGCCAGGGCCCGGGCGAGGGCCACCCGCTGGCTCTGCCCGCCCGACAGCATCCCGGGGCGATGGTCGGCCAACCCGGTGAGCCCGACCCGGTCGAGCCACTCCTGGGCGCGCCGCCGGGCCTCGGGGCGCTCGACACCGGCGGCGCGCATCCCGAAGGCGATGTTCTCGAGCGCGGTCATCTGGGGAAAGAGACGGTGGTCCTGGAAGACCAGTCCGACGTGGCGACGGGCGGGGGGCACGTGCAGGCCCGCCCCCGGTTCGTCGACCACGACGCCGCCGATGGCGATGCGCCCGTCGTCGATGGCCTCCAGCCCGGCCACGGCCCGCAGCACGGTGGTCTTTCCGGCGCCGTTGGGACCGCTCACCCCGACCACCTCGCCGGCATCCACCAGCAGCGTGACGTCGATGGTGAGGCGGGGGTAGCGGATCACCACCCGGGCGTTGAGGGTGGCCTCGCCGGTGGGCCCGATGCGCTCCGGCCGGTTGCGTCCGGGCCGGGTCATCGCAGCACCAGTCGACGGCGGAGCGCGACGAGCACGGCGAGCGACACGGCGACCAGCACGAGCCCGAGGACGATCGCCGCCGGCGGATCGGTCTCGAAGGCCTGGTACACGGCCAGCGGCATGGTCTGGGTCGTGCCCGGGAAGTTCCCGGCGAAGGTGATCGTGGCACCGAACTCGCCGAGGGCGCGGGCCCAGCACAGGACGGCGGCGGCGATGAAGCCCGGGCGCAGGGTGGGGAGCACGACCCGGAACATGACGGTGCGCCGGGACGCCCCGAGCACGGCGGCGGCCTCCTCCAGGCGACGGTCGGCACCGGCGAACGCACCCTCCATGGCCAGGACGAAGAAGGGCATGGCCACGAACGCCTCGGCGATGACCGCTGCCGTCATGGTGAAGGGGAGTCGCAGGCCGAACCAGTCGAAGAGGAACCGTCCGACGATCCCGTTGCGTCCCAGCGCCAGGAGCAGCGCCACGCCGCCCACCACGGGGGGCAGGACCACGGGCAGGGTCGTGAGGGCGCGCAGGACGGCCCGCCCGGGGAACTCGAAGCGGGCCTGGACCCAGGCCAGCGGCAGCCCCAGCACGATGCTGACGGCGGTCGCCGACAGCGAGCACACGATCGAGAGCCGCAGCGCCGTGCGCAGCTCGGGCCGGTTGACGATCGACCAGGCGTCGCTCCACGGGGCCCGGACCAGCAGGGCTGCCAGCGGCAGCACGAACAGCGAAGCGGCCAGGGCGGCGAGGACGACGACGACCGGCGAGGGCCGGTCCCGCACGACACGGCGCCCGACGCGGGGCCCGACACGGCGCCCGACACGGCGCCCGACCTGCGACCCGTGCCGCCGGCCCGTGCTCATGGCGCCGGGAGGAACTGGTAGCGGGCGAGGATGGCCTGGGCCGGGGCGGACCGTGTGAAGGCGACGAAGGCCATCGCCGCGTTGGCGTTCCGGGTGCCCTCGACCACGGCGACCGGGTAGCTCGCCACGATGTTCTGGTCGGGGGGGATGGCGATGCCGTCGACGCGGTGGTCGTCGAGGGCGACGTCGGTGACGTACACCAGACCGGCGTCGATCTCCTTCAGCGCCGCCTTGTTCACGATGGCGCTGACGTTGGGCTCGAGAGAGCGGGGCCGCACCTCGACGCGCGCCCGGGCCAGGATCTCCCGGGCGTAGTCGCCGGCCGGGACCCCGGGTGCACCGAGGGCGACGAAGACCTCGGGCCGGGCCAGGTCGGCCAGGCCCTGGACCCGCAGCGGGTTCCCCCTCGGCACCACGATCATCAGCCGGTTCCGGGTGAACACCGTAGGCGGCCCGGCGAGCCGCCCCTCGGATGCCAGGCGGTCCATGTTGGCCATGTCGGCCGTTGCGATGACGTCGGCGGGGGCGCCGTTGCGGATCTGGGTGACGAGGGTGGAGGATCCGGCGAAGGACGGCGTGACCTTCGTTCCGGGGTTGGCCGCCTCGAAGGCGGCGACGATGTCGGTGAACGAGGCCGTGAGCGATGACGCGGCGAACACCGTCAGGCTCCCGGTGACCGGGCGTGTGGTGGTGGCCTTCGGCTGGGTGGTGGTGGCCTTCGGCTGGGTGGTGGTGGCCTTCGGCTGGGTGGTGGTGGCCTTCGGCTGGGTGGTGGTGGCCTTCGGCTGGGTGGTGGTGGCCTTCGGCTGGGTGGTGGTGGCCTTCGGCCGGGTGGTGGTGGCCTTCGGCCGGGTGGCCTTCGGCTGGGTGGTTCGTGCGTCGGCCCCGACGGCGTTCCCAAGTGCGGCCAGCACCGTCAGCACCGTCAGCACCGTCAGCACCGTCACCGGCCGCGTTGGCTCCCTCAGGGCCGTTCGCCGGTCCTCGGAGCGCCGAAAGTTAGTCATTGACCACCACCGTAGTCAGTCACTGTCGACGCAGCGAACGGCAGCCGTTCAGAGCGACCGCAGGAACCGCAAGGCGGCCTCGACGAACTCCAGCCGCCAGCGGCGGACGGGGTCGTCAGGGTCGTCGTCCACCTCGGCGAGCCGTTGGCGGCGCATCGCCTCGAAGACCTCGAGCTGGGCCGTCACGAGCGCAGCGCGGCCGAGGCCGAGCTCGTCTCGGACCACCAGCTTGAGCAGCAGCTCACCCCGGACGTCGCGGGGGTGGGCAACGGGACCGGCGAGCCAGTTCCCGAGGGCCCGCCGGCCCTTCGGGGTGATGGCCATGACCGTGCGGTTGGGGCCGGCTCCCGGCTCCGAGGCGGCCGCCCGCACGAGGCCCTGCTCGCTGAGGGTGCCGAGGGCCCGGTAGGTGAGGGGGCGCGACAGCGTCCAGATGCGCCCGAGGTCGCCGTCGGGGGCCAGCCGGCGGGCGATGGCGAACCCGTGCAGGCGACCCCGGCCGAGCGCGGCGAGGCAGGCCCACTCGCCGAGGAGCAGACCGGGCTGGCGGACGCGGACCATGGCCGAAGACTATGGGTGACGGCTCCGACCGGGGGTCCGCCGACGGCGCGGCCGGGCCCTGAGCAGCCCGGCTGGGCCCCGGGGATCCGCCTCTGCCAGGCTCCGCCCGATGCCGCTGTTCCTGCAACGCCTCTTCGATGCGCTGGCCAACGGGGCCGTCTACGCGGCCCTGGCCGTGGGCCTCGCCATCGTCTACCGCAGCACGGCGATGCTGAACTTCGCGCTGGGGGAGCTGTCGATGGCGGCGACCTTCCTGGCGTTGGTGCTCTCGGCCGACCCGACCCCGCTGCTGCCCGGCACCCTGTGGGCGTCACGGACGTTGGGCACGCCGTGGCCGCTGTGGGTCGTCATCCCCGTGACCATGCTGGCGGCGATGGCGCTCGGAGCGACCGTCGAGGCACTCCTCGTACGACGGGTGCAGCGGCGCTCGGCGATGGCGGTGGTGGGGGTCACCCTCGGTGTGGGCATGCTCGTGACCGGCGCGGCCGGCCAGGTCTACGGGTCGCGCTTCTACTCGATGCCGTCGCCGTTCCCCCTGGGCGCCGATGCACAGTGGCGCATCGGCGGGGCCCGCCTCCGGTACGACACGGTCGGCATCGTCGGGGTGCTCCTCGGCGTGCTCGCCCTCATGTGGGTCCTGCAGCGCACGACCAGGCTCGGGCTGGCGTTCCGGGCCGTCGCCTCCAACCAGGAGAGCGCGTCGCTGGCCGGGGTGCCCGTCGGCCGGATCCTGGCGCTCGGTTGGGGGTGCGCCGGTGCGCTCGGGGCGCTCGCCGGCGCGCTGGTGGCCAACAACGTGCTCGTCTCGACGTCGATGATGACCCGGCTGCTCATCTTCGCCCTCGCCGCCGCCACCATCGGCGGGTTGGACAGCCCGATGGGCGCGGCGCTCGGAGGGCTCATCGTGGCCCTCCTGGAGACGATGCTCGGTGGCTACGTCCCCTTCATCGGGGGCGACATCAGCATCGTGGCGGCCCTCGTGGTGTTGAGTGTGGTGCTCGTGCTGAGGCCCGCCGGCCTGCTGGGCCGGCGGGCCCTGGGGCGTGTCTGATGGGCGCGCTCGGAAGGGTTGCTCCCCGACCGGTGGCGCCTCGATGGGTGGCGGTGGCTCTGCTCGTCGTGATGCCCGCGCTGGCACTCCCCCGGGTGCAGGTGGGACAGGCCGCCCTCGTAGCCGCCTACGCCGTGGCCGTGCTCGGCGTGAATCTCATCGTGGGCTTCACCGGCCAGATCTCCCTCGGCCATGGAGCCTTCGTCGGTGTCGGTGCCTACACTACGGTCATCCTCAGCGCCGACCACGGGTGGCCGCTGGTGCTGACCGTGCCGGCCGCGTTCATGGTCGGCTTCGTCGTCGGATCGGTCATCGGGCTCCCTGCGCTGCGCCTTCGTGGGCTGTACCTGGCGCTCATGACGCTCGGTGTCGGAGTCGCCTTCGGTCCCGTGGTGAAGCGGCTCGACTCCATCACCAACGGGGCGGGGGGCAAGGGGACGAGCGCCCGGATCGAGGCACCTTCGTGGTTCGGATCGTCGCGCCTGGCCGACGCCCGGTGGAACTACCTGGTGATCGCAGTGGTCGGTCTGGTGGTGTTCCTGCTCTGCCGCAACCTCGTCACCGGAGTCGTGGGCCGGTCCCTGGCGGCGCTCCGGGAGAACGAACTGAGCGCCGTGAGCTTCGGGATCGACGTCGCCCGTCACAAGGTCGTGATGTTCGGTGTGAGCGCCGGAGTGGCGGCTGTCGCCGGCAGCATGTTCATGCTCCGCGAGCCCTTCGCCATCGACACGACCTACGACCAGCGGTTCTCGATCGTGCTCTACACGGCGGCGTTCATCGGTGGGGTCACCTCGGTGCCGGCGGCGGTGATCGGTGGGCTGGTGATCGTCGGGGTGCCGTTGGTGCTCGACGCCGCCGGCGTGATCGTCGACACGACCCTCGTCTACGGCGCCGCGCTGGTCCTCATCACGTTGTTCGCCCCCGACGGGCTGCCCGCCGCCATCGGCAGGGTGCGGCTGCGGCGGGCCTGAGCGGCGGCCGTCACTGGATGGACCGTCACTGGATGGACCGTCACTGGATGGACCGTCACTGGATGGACCGTCACTGGATGGACCGTCACTGGATGGACCGTCACTGGATGGACCGTCACTGGATGGACCGTCACTGGATGGACAGGGCGGCGGCGATGGCCAGGGCCCGCTCCTCCTCGGGACTCATGGCCGCGGTCGTGTCGATCACGACCCGGTGGATCCTGCCCGTGAACGTGAACGGGGTCCGGTAGGCGTCGGACACACCGGTCGGGTTGCGACCGATGTCGATCCCGATCACCGAGATCATGGCGGGGACGAACGGGATGACCCCCGAGGCGACGACCTCGCCCGACACCACCAGGTCGGCCCCGGCCGGACCCCGCCGGACACGGTGCTGGTGCACGGCCACGGCCAGCCGGCCGTCGGGCAGCGGCTCCGGTGAGCGGATGACCCGGTGGCGGGTGAAGGCGTTGTGGTCGTACACGAGGTGCCCGGCCTCGTCGACGTAGACGACGAGGCCGTTGTTGACGGTCCCGTAGGCCAGCAGGGCCCCGCAGTCCCCGACCCGGCGCTCGAGGTCGAAGGTCATGGTCCAGGACCGGGTCCCCAGGGCCGGGGCGCCGTCCGGGGGGATCCGGTCGATGGGCGGGTGGTAGACGAACCGGTCGCGGGCCGTGGGTGTCCCCGGTGTCGGATGGCCGCCGAAGAGCTGGGCCCGGGAGGCCTCGATGGGCAGCACACCGAAGCGGCCGGCGTCGATCCAGAACTGCTCCACCAGTCGCTGCAGGCGGGCCGGCTCGGCGGCGGCGAGGTCGTTGCACTCGGAGAAGTCCTCATCGAGGTGGTAGAGCTCCCAGACGTCGTCCTCCAGCGACGTTCCCGGCTGGTGCCAGCTCACGGCTTTCCAGCCGTCGGCCCAGATGCCCCGGTGGCCGCGCATCTCGAAGTACTGCGACAGCTTCGGGGTGGGCACGGCCACGGCGTCAGCCGCCCCGGGAGCGAACGTGTAGGCGAGGCTGACACCCTCGATGGGCTGCTGGTGCACGCCCTTGACGGTCGTCGGCGTCGGGACCCCGAGTACCTCGTAGATCGTCGGGGCGAGGTCGATCACGTGGTGGAACTGGCGGCGCAGGCCGCCGACGGATTCGGCCGGGATCCCCTTGGGCCAGCGGATGATCAGCGGGTCGCGCACCCCACCACCGTGGGTGTCCTGCTTGTAGCGCTTCGACGGAGTGTTGCCGACCTGCGCCCAGCCGATCGGGTAGTTGTTGTTCGAGCGACGGGTTCCGATGTCGTCGAGGCGGGCGATCCCTTCCTCGACGGTGGGCGTGACGCCGTTGAAGTACTGGAACGTGTCGGTGAGCCCGGTGGCGAGGCCCTCCTGGGAGGCGCCGTTGTCGCTCAGCGTGATCACGATCGTGTCGTCGGCGATCCCGAGACGGTCGAGTTCGTCGAGCAGGCGGCCGATCTGGTCGTCGGTGTGCTCGAGCATGGCGGCGAAGGCCTCCTGGAGCCGGCAGGCCAGGCGGCGCTCGTCGGCGGTGAGGTCGTCCCACGCCTTGACACCCCGGTTGCGGGGCGCGAGCTGGGTGCCGGGAGGGATCACACCGAGCTCGAGCTGGCGCTCGTAGACGCGTTGACGGATGACGTCCCACCCCTCGTCGAAGCGACCCCGCCAGCGCTGGAGGTAATCGTCGGGGGCATGGTGGGGGCTGTGCATGGCACCCAGGGCGAGGTAGAGGAAGAACGGGCGCTCGGGCACCAGCGAGTGGCTGTTGCGGACCATCCGCAGGGCCTGGTCGACGAGGTCCTCGGTGAGGTGGTAGCCGTCCTCGGGAGTTCCGGGCGGATCGACGAGGGCGTTGTCCTGGTAGAGCTCCGGGTGGAACTGGTCCATCTCGCCCTGATGGAAGCCGTAGTAGCGGTCGAATCCCCGGCCGAGGGGCCAGTCACCGAACGGCCCCGCCGCCGACGCCTCGCGCATGGGGGCGAGGTGCCACTTCCCGACGGCGAAGGTGGCGTAGCCGAGCGGCTGCAGGGTCTCGGCGATGGTGCCCGCCGACGCGGCGATCCGGCCGCGCATGTTCTCGAACCCGTCGTCGAAGTTCGAGAGGGCCCGCATGCCGACGGAGTGGTGGTTGCGTCCGGTGAGCAGGCAGGCGCGGGTGGGCGAGCACAGCGACGTCGTGTGGAAGTTCGTGTAGCGCAGGCCACCGGTGGCCAGACGGTCGAAGTTCGGGGTGGGGATGACCGAGCCGAAGCTGCTGAGGTGGGCGAAGCCGGTGTCGTCGAGCAGGATCACGATCACGTTGGGCGACCCGGCGGCGGGCAGAACCGGTTCGGGCCAGGCCGGTGTCGACTCGGCCGTGGTACGTCGGACGGTGGGTCGGCGAGTGGGTCGGCGAGTGGGTGTGGCGGTCATCGCCCCCGGAACCTAGCGGCGCGGTCCACCGGCGGGCCGGTCAGGAGGCACAGCTCCTCGGGTGCAGAGAAGGCTCCGGGACGGGGTCGAGGCCGAGGGCTACGGCGAGCCGGGTGAGCTCGGCGTCGACCCGGGCCAGCGTCGGCAGCGGGTCCCGGAGCTTGGTGCGGGACTGCCGCACGGCGAGCACCAGCGAGCGCATGTCCTCGACCAGGGCCGTGGCGACCCGTTGCGTGCCAGCACTCCACCAGTGCTCGTTCACCGGGTGGAGCCGGGCCAGGCGGGTGCAGTGGATGCACACCGGGCCCGAGTTGTGCGGCCGCTCCCCGGCCTGGCGGACCATGGTGCCGCACAGGCTCGGGGTGCGCCCCTTGGCATCGGGCAGGCCCCCGGGGCGGGCCAGGTGCATCGTCCAGGCCATGGTGCTGTGGGTCTTGCCCTGGTCGTGCTCGACCCGTCCGAGAGCGGGACCGACGTAGTCCGACGGCGGGGGCAGCTCCGCCCGGGGCGGGCGCTGGCCGGGCCGCAGCAGTCCCCGGCGACGCTCACAGGCCCGGACGCGATGGGACGGCCGGCAGTAGCGGGGTGGCCGGCCCCGCAGCGAGCGCCGGTGGAACGTCTCCCCGCACCACTCGCACGTGCGTGGGGCATCGGTGTCGTTGTCGGTGGGGAACCAGGTCATGCGGGGATGCTGCTCGTGGGGGTCTGACAGAAAACGAGCACAGACGCCATCTGGGCGCGGGTCTCCGGGCCCTCCTCGGCGCCTCCCGGTGTGTCGCTGGTCGTTCCGTAACGATTGGCTCGTCCCGTCGGACCCTGTCGCTGGTCGTTCCGTAACGATTGGCTCGTCCCGTCGGACCCTGTCGCTGGTCGTTCCGTAACGATTG
>JBIKWW010000132.1:0-8501 GCA_044356125.1 Acidimicrobiia bacterium | reverse complement strand
GCGGCGTGGCCATCGCCGCTGGTCAGCAGCACTCCAGCCGGCCCCGCGGGTCCCGGTGGTACCGGCCGACCGGGGGCCCCCGGCCTCGGGGCCGACGGCCGTGGTCCGGGAAGCCGGTCGGGGCGCCGGGGGCCGGGAGGCCGGGCCGTTCCCGAACCGGCCGCACCTCCCCGTCCGGTGGCCGTCACGTGGGCGCCGACGGGTCGGGCCCGGGTGGTGAACCGGGGCTTCGACCACGCCGAGGCGATCGCCGCGGCCCTGGCCGAGGGGCTGGGGGTGCCGGCCTTCGAGCTCCTGCGGCGGGTCGAGGGTCCGGCCCAGCACGGCCTCGGTCGGGGGGCCCGGCTGAACGCTCCGGCCTTCGCCCCGGCCCCGGCGGCGGCGCGTCTGGCCGGTCGGGGCCCGGTCGTGGTGGTCGACGACGTGGCCACGACGGGCGCCACCCTGGCGGCGGCCGCCGCCGCGCTGGCTGCGGTCGGTGTGGGCCCGCTGCTCGGCTGTGTGGTGGCGGTGGCGCCCGACCTGGGGGCGGGCTCGGGGCGCCGGGCGGGCTGAGGTCCCGGCCGTAGGGGGCGTGCGGTCCTTGCCGATCGGGGCGGGCGGGTGCGACAGTGCCAGCACAGGCGGGGCTTCTGCAGCAGTCGTCGGACGGCGCAGCGGCGGGCGTCCCGGTCACGCGGCGGGGAACCGCCGCCCGGCTCCTTCAGGAGGCATGGTGCAGATCAGGCTCACGACCAGGCGGATCGAACTGGACGACGCGGTCCGGGCGTCGACCGTCGACAAGGTGGGGAAGCTCGGACGCTTCGTCAACGGCATGGAGCTGGCCGAGGTCCGGCTCAGCGAGGAGCGAAATCCTCGCATCGCCGCCAACGAGGTCTGCGAGATCACCCTCAGCGGCCACGGCCACCACGTCCGGGCCCGGGCGTCGGCGGCGACGGCCACCGCTGCGGTCGACATCTGCATCGAGAAGCTCGAGCATCAGCTCCACAAGCTGAAGGGCCGTCTCGACGGCCGCCACCACGGCGGGCCCAAGGCGGGCAACCACCACGCCCCGAGCCTGGGACGCGCCGGTTCGGCCGTCGCCGTCGCCACGGCCACCGCCACCCTGGCCAACGCCGGCCCGACAGCCCAGGCCGGGGCCGGGGCCGGGGCCGAGGCCGAGGCCGAGGAGAACGTCGCTCGGATCGTCAAGACCAAGCAGTTCGTGGTGTCGCCGCTCACCCCCGACGACGCCGCGCTGCGGATGGATCTGCTCCAGCACGACTTCTTCCTGTTCACCAACGCCGACACCGGCCGGCCGGCGGTCATCTACCGGCGCAGCGACGGCCACCTCGGCCTGATCGACTCGGTCCCACCGGCCTGATCGACTCGGTCCCACCGGCCTGATCGACTCGGTCCCACCGGCCTGACCCGGCTGGATCCCGCCCCCGGCCCGACCCCCACCCGTCCGGTGGGGGTCGGCGTCGCGGTCCCCGCCGGTAGACTCGCCCACCTATGTCGATCTTCCGACGGGTGCTGCGCGCCGGTGAGGGCAAGAAGGTTCGGGCCCTCGCCGATCTCGTTCCCGACATCAACGCGCTCGAGCCCGCCCTGGAGCGCCTCTCCGACGAGGCGCTGCAGGCCAGGACGGCCGAGTTCCGCCAGCGCCTGGCCAACGGGGCCGATGTCAACGATCTGCTGATCGAGGCGTTCGCCGTCACCCGGGAGGCGGCCCGCCGGGTGATCGGTCAGCGTCACTACGACGTGCAGCTCATGGGCGGCGCCGCCCTGCACTTCGGCTGGATCGCCGAGATGCGCACCGGTGAGGGCAAGACCCTCGTGTCGACGCTGCCCGTGTACCTGAACGGTCTCACCGGCAAGGGCGTCCACGTGGTGACCGTGAACGACTACCTGGCCAAGCGCGACGCCGAGTGGATGGGGCAGATCCACCGCTGGCTCGGGCTCACCGTCGGCATCGTCATCCCCGACATCGCCGACGCCGCCTCCAAGCGCGCCGCCTACGAAGCCGACGTCACGTACTCGACGAACTCCGAGCTGGGGTTCGATTACCTGCGCGACAACATGGCGATGACGATCGAGGAGCGCGTGCAGCGCGGCCACGAGTACGCCATCGTCGACGAGGTCGACTCGATCCTGATCGACGAGGCGAGGACGCCCCACATCATCTCGGGCCGGGTGGCCGACGCGGCGAAGACCTACGTGCAGTTCGCTGCCATCGTGCGCAGCCTGACGCGCAACGTCGACTACGAGGTCGACGAGAAGAAGAAGCAGATCTCGGTCACCGAGCCCGGGATGGACAAGGTCGAGGCGGCGCTCGGCGTCGACAACATCTACGACGACCCGAGCGCGAACTGGGTCCATCACCTCAATGCCGCCCTCCGGGCCAAGGAGCTCTACAAGCGGGATGTGGACTACCTCGTCGCCGACGGCGAGGTGAAGATCATCGACGAGTTCACCGGGCGCATCCTGGAGGGCCGGCGCTGGTCCGAGGGCCTGCACCAGGCCGTCGAGGCCAAGGAGCGGGTGAAGATCAAGGAGGAGAACCAGACCCTCGCCACCACCACGCTCCAGAACTACTTCCGCCTCTACAAGAAGCTCGCCGGCATGACCGGCACGGCCGAGACCGAGGCGGGCGAGTTCCACGGCACCTACAAGCTGTCGGTGGTGCCGATCCCGACGCACCGGCCCATGGTCCGCAAGGACCACGGCGACCTGATCTTCAAGTCCGAGAAGGGCAAGTTCGACGCCGTCGTCGACGATCTCGTGGAGCGTCACGAGAAGGGCCAGCCGGTGCTCGTCGGCACCGTCAGCGTCGAGAAGAGCGAGTACCTCTCCAAGCTGCTCGTGCAGCGCGGCATCCCCCACGCCGTGCTCAACGCCAAGCAGCACGAGAAGGAAGCCGAGATCGTCGCCCAGGCGGGCCGCATCGGGGCCATCACGGTGGCCACGAACATGGCCGGCCGAGGGGTCGACATCCTCCTCGGCGGCAACGCCGAGGGACTGGCGCGCCGCCAGGTGCGGGCCGAGGGGATCGACGAGCGGCTCGTCGACCTCGACCCGGGCGAGCCCGGCGTGCTCGAGGCGCTCGACGCCAACGAGGAGCTGGCCCAGGCCTACCGGGCCGCCCGCAGCCGCTACGAGGAGCTCAAGGCCCGCTTCGAGGCCGAGTGCAAGGCCGAGGGCGACACCGTCCGCGGGCTCGGGGGCCTCTACGTGCTGGCCACCGAACGTCACGAGAGCCGACGCATCGACAACCAGCTGCGGGGTCGCTCCGGCCGCCAGGGCGATCCCGGCGAGAGCCGCTTCTACCTGTCGCTGGAGGACGAGCTGATGCGGCTCTTCGCCACCGGCACCATGAACTGGGTGATGGGCAAGGCCCTCCCCGAGGATGTGCCGATCGAGGCGAAGATGGTCACCAAGGCCATCGAGCGGGCGCAGAACACCGTCGAGCAGCGCAACGCCGAGATCCGCAAGGACGTCCTCAAGTACGACGAGGTGATGAACGAGCAGCGCAAGGTCATCTACGCCCTGCGCGACCAGACCATCACCGGGGGCGACCTGCGCGGCAAGCTCTTCGAGAGCCTGGAGTCCTCGGTCGAGACGGTCGTCGGGGTGCGCTGCGAGGGCGACCGGGTCGACTGGGACTGGGACGGCCTCCACGCCGACATCCAGAGCCTGTACCCGACGCACTTCAGCGTCGAGGACCTGCAACTGGCGACCACGCGTGACCAGCTCGTCGCCTCGATCGTGGCCGACGCCACCGAGCGCTACGAGGCCAAGGAGGAGCAGTTCACCCCCGAGGTCATGCGCGAGGTCGAGCGCAACATCTTCCTGTCGCTGATCGACGCCCGCTGGCGCGACCACCTGGCGGCGATGGACTACCTGAAGGAGGGCATCCACCTGCGCGGCATCGCCCAGCGTGACCCGCTGGTGGAGTGGCAGCGTGAGGGCTTCGAGATGTTCGGCCAGCTCATGAACGTGCTCGACAGCGAGTTCGTGCAGTACGCCATGCACGCCGACGTCGTCATCCAGGAGCCGACCGCCCCCGAGCTGCAGAACCTCCAGCTCAGCGCAGCCGACGAGAGCGCCATCGGCTCGGGCCTGGCCCACGGGACGGACCTGACCGAGCTGTTCGGCTCCGGGTCGCCGACGCCGACTCCGGTCCCGGCGGGCCCGGCCGGGCTCGTCGAGCGCGTCGACGACGCTCCCGGTGCGGCCGTCTCGCAGCAACCGGTGGTGAAGTCCGACCGGGAGAAGACCGGCCGCAACGACCCCTGCTGGTGCGGGTCGGGCAAGAAGTTCAAGAACTGCCACGGCAAGGCCTCCTGACCCGTGGCGGTCCGGGAGCATCTCGACGCGCTCGCGCACGAGCGCAAGCGGCTGGGGGAGGCGCAGGCCTACCTGAAGCTCGATGCCCTGCGCGTCGAGCACGCTCGCCTCTCCGACGCCATGAGCGACCCGAACCTGTGGGACGACGCCGACCGGGCCCGGCGCGTCGGTGCCCAGTTCAAGCAGGTGGAGGACGACATCACGACCCTCGACACGCTCGAGCGTCACCTCGACGACGCCGCCACCCTGATCGAGCTGGGGGTCGAGGCCGGGGACGAGTCCGTCGAGCCCGAGGTCGTCGATCTGCTGGCCGCCGCCCGCGCCGGGCTCGACGCCCTGGAGCTGCGCAGCCTCTTCACCGGCGAGTACGACGAGGGCGACGCCATCTTCGAGGTGCACTCGGGCGCCGGCGGCGTCGACGCCCAGGACTGGGCCGAGATGATGCTGCGCATGTACCTGCGCTGGGCCGAGCAGCGGGGCCTCGACGCCGAGCTCGAGGAGGTCACCGAGGGCAACGAGGCCGGGATCAACTCGGCGATCATGATCGTGCGGGGCCGCTACGCCTACGGGCTGCTGTCGGCCGAGCGGGGTGTGCACCGGCTGGTGCGCATCTCACCGTTCGACTCCCAGGCGAGGCGCCAGACCAGCTTCGCCGGAGTGTCGGTCACGCCCGTGATCGAGGACGCCACGAGCAAGGTCAACATCGACGAGAAGGACCTCCGCGTCGACGTCTACCGCAGCTCCGGCGCCGGTGGTCAGCACATCAACACGACCGACTCGGCGGTTCGCATCACCCACCTGCCCACCGGGATCGTGGTGGCCTGCCAGGTCGAGCGCAGCCAGATCCAGAACCGGGCCCGGGCCATGGACATGCTCGCCGCCAAGCTGATCGAGCGGGCCCGGGAGGAGCGCGAGGAGAAGCTGGCCTCGATCACCGGTCCCCAGAAGGACGCCGCCTGGGGCAACCAGATCCGCTCCTACGTGCTCGCCCCGTACCAGCTCGTCAAGGACCTGCGCACGAACCACGAGACGGGCAACGTCGACGCCGTGCTCGACGGCGATCTCGACCCCTTCATGGAGGCCTGGCTGCGCTGGCGCCGGGCCTCGGCGGAGTCGGCCGAGACCTGAGCTCCGAGACCTGAGCTCCGAGACCTGAGCTGCGGGCCGGGGGATTCCATCTCCGGGCCCGTGGTTCCGTAGCGTCACCGGCGATGCCCAGCGTGACGCGCCCCGGCCGACCGCCACTGCCCGCCGAGGTCACCGGAGCGGGCGTGTCGCGGCGGGGCTGGGCCGTCGTGGCCGGGATCTTCGTCATGCTGGCCCTGAGTGCGGGCCTGGGCTTCTACGGCCTCAGCGTGTACCTCTCGACGCTGAACCGGGTGAAGGGCTTCTCGGTGTCGGGCATGTCGGGGGCGACGGCCATCTTCTTCATCGTGGCCGGGGCTGTCGGTGTGCCCATCGCCCGGTTGCTGCGGACGGTCGACCCCCGCCCGATCGTGGTCGTCGGCGCCGTCGTGGCTGCCACCGGTCTGGTGATGCTGGGCCGGGTGACGGCGTTGTGGCAGGTCTACGTCGTCTACGCCGTGTTCGCCGTGGGGTACGCCGCCAACGCCCTGGTGGTGTCGACGACGATCGTCGCCCGCTGGTTCCACGACCGTCGCGCCATCGCCTTGTCGGTGGCGTCGACGGGCCTGTCCGTCGGCGGTGTGCTCGTCACCCCCGTCGCCCGTCAGTGGCTGCGGGAGCTCAGCCTGACGGTGGCGACCGACCGCCTGGCGGTCCTGTACCTGGCCGCGGTCGTGCCCGTGGCCCTGCTGCTGATCCGGGCCGATCCGGGGGCCTACGGCCTGGGACCCGACGGCCGCAGGCTGGCCGTCGCGGCGTCGTCGTCATCGACCGTGCCCGGGGCGGCGGGCCCCAGCCGCTACGCCGAGGCCATCCGCTCCCGGGTGTTCGTGGCGCTGACCGGGGCGTTCCTGGTGGCCCAGTCGGCCCAGGTGGGCGCCATCGCCCAACTCGTCAAGCTGTCCGACGAGCGGATCTCCGATGCGGCCGCGGCGGGGCGCACGGTGTCGATCTTGGCCGCCTGCAGCGTCATCGGCCGGCTGCTGGGCGGCGTGGTCATGGAGCGTGTCGGCATGGAGCGCTTCACCGTGTTCATGCTCGTCATGCAGGCTGCGTCACTGGCCTGGCTGGCGGCGGTGAGTGGGGTGGCGGCGGTCTACCTGGGCACGGCGGTGCTGGGTGTGACCGTGGGCAACGTGCTGCTCCTGCACCCGCTGCTGCTGGCCCATGCCTTCGGCATGGGCGACTACCCGCGCATCTTCGCCCGGAGCCAGTTCCTCACCACGGTGGGGGTGGCTGCCGGGCCGTTCGTGTACGGGTGGCTGCACGACCACGCCGGGGGCTACCGGACCTCCTACCTGGTGGGTGCCGTCCTGGCCGCCCTCGGGTTCCTCGCCTACCTGTGGGGTGGGCGGGAGCGGTTCCCAGCGGCGGACTGAGCGGGCCGGTCGGCATCGGTTCGGGCGCCGACGCCCGCGGTCCAACCGCGACGAGGTCGTGTCGCAGGTCCGTTCGGCGCCGGAGGGCCGCTGCTAGCGTGCTCCCAGCCGCGGACGGGCAGTTCAGCGCATCGTTCGGCCGCCGACTTCCCCCATGATCCGGCTCACGCACGTCACCAAGATCTACCGCAACGACGTCACCGCGCTCCGGGACGTGTCCACCGAGATCGAAGCCGGGGAGTTCGTGTTCCTGGTGGGGTCGTCGGGGTCGGGGAAGTCCACGTTCATGCGCCTGCTCACCCGCGAGGAGCAGGCTACCGAGGGGGAGGTCTGGGTCGGCGGCAAGAACCTGAGCGAGCTGGCGCCCAACCGGGTCCCGTTCCTGCGGCGCAACATCGGCTGCATCTTCCAGGACTTCAAGCTGCTGCCCAACAAGTCCGTCACGGAGAACGTCGCCTTCGCGCTGGAGGTCATCGGCCGGCCCCGCTCGGTCATCGCCACCCAGGTCCCGCAGGTGCTCGAGCTCGTGGGCCTGCAGGAGAAGGCGGACCGCCTCCCCGGCGAGCTGTCCGGTGGCGAGCAGCAACGGGTGTCGATCGCCCGGGCGTTCATCAACCGGCCGCTGATCCTGCTGGCCGACGAACCCACCGGCAACCTCGACCCCAACACCAGCGTCGGCATCATGCGCCTGCTCGACCGCATCAACCGGACGGGCACCACCGTGGTGATGGCCACCCACGACCAGGGCATCGTCGACTCGATGCGGCGTCGGGTCATCGAGCTCGACCGGGGCACGCTCGTGCGCGACCAGGCCCGCGGCGTCTACGGGGCGATGGACTGATGGGGGCCCGCTGATGGCAGCGTCGCTGCAACGCGCTGGCTACGTGCTGCGCGAGAGCCTGTCGAACCTGCGCCGCAACGTGCTGATGACCGTCACCGCGCTCATCACCGTGGTGATCTCGCTCGGCATCGTCGGCGCCGCGCTCCTGCTGCGCCAGGCGGTCGACAACTACGCCATCCAGTACCGGGGCGGCATCGAGCTCAACATCTACATGAAGCCCGAGGCCACGCAGCCCCAGATCGACGCCATCCGCCAGTCACTCGAGGAGCTGAAGCGGACCGAGATCAAGAGCTTCCGGTTCGTCACCCAGCAGGAGGCCTTCGAGGAGGTCAAGGTCCTGTTCAAGAACGACCCGGAGAACCTCGAGCTGTTCGACTCGCCCGCCCGGGTCCCGTCGTCGTTCCGGGTCACCCCCAAGCCCTCCTTCGCCGACGACATCGAGCAGATCGGTGAGCGCTTCCGCAACCGGGAAGGGGTCTTCCAGGTCCGCTCGGCCGAGGCGATCAAGACCATCCTGCGGGTCTTCAACGTGATCCAGGTGGTGCTGCTGAGCGTGGCGCTGGCCCTGCTGGTGGCGGCCGTGCTGCTGATCCTCAACACGATCCAGCTGGCCATCTTCAGCCGTCGCCGGGAGGTGGCGGTCATGAAGCTGGTGGGGGCCACCAACTGGTTCATCCGTCTGCCGTTCATGGTGGAGGGCCTCATCCAGGGGCTGTTCGGGGCGCTGGTCGCCTTCGGCGGTCTCGTGGTCGGGGCGAACTGGCTGCAGGGCAACATCCGTGACTCGGCCACGTCGCTCTTCAAGCAGTTCTCGGTGAGCGGCGGGC
>JBIKWW010000190.1:0-6707 GCA_044356125.1 Acidimicrobiia bacterium | reverse complement strand
CGCGGTTCAGCACCCGGGTCGGGATCACGGGCATCGCTGCCCGGATCTGCTCGACCCCGTCCACCTCCCGGACGTAGAAGGCGACGACCACCCCGGCGAAGCCGACGACGCAGCTGTACTCGGTGGGACGGTCCGTGCGGACCCCGGCCGGGCAGGTGGGGGCGGTCACCGCCACGCCGGCGGCGCGGCCGAGCGCGGTGGTGAGCACCCGCAGACGCTCGGCGGCCGCAGTGGTGCGCCGTTCGGGGGCGGTCGTGACGACGACGGTGGTCGTGGCCCGGGTCCGGGGGCGGGCCCCGGCCTCGGACTGGACGGCGAGTGCCCCGAGTACCAGCGACCCGACGGTCAGTGCCCGGAAGGTCAGTGCCCCCGGCACGGAGCGTCGCGATGCCCGGGCGGGTGTGGCTCGCATGGGAGCGGGAGCGTACCGGCGGGTGGGGCCACCGCGGATCCCGTCGGGTCCCGCCGCGTGCTGCCGGTTCGTGCCCCGACGGTGCCGGGACGGTGCCGGGACGGTGCCCGCGGGCCGCCAGAATCAGCAGGTGCGCACGGTGCGGGTGATCCCCTGTCTGGATGTCGACGCCGGACGGGTCGTGAAGGGCGTCAACTTCGTCGGGTTGCGCGACGCCGGGGATCCGGTGGAACTGGCCGCCCGCTACGACGCCGAGGGTGCCGACGAACTGGTGTTCCTCGACATCACGGCGTCGTCAGACGGCCGAGACACCATGCTCGACGTGGTCACCCGCACGGCCGAGGCCGTCTTCATCCCCCTGACCGTCGGGGGAGGGATCCGCCGGGTGGAGGACGCCCGACGGCTGCTGCGGGCCGGGTGCGACAAGGTGTCGGTGAACTCCTCGGCCGTGGCCGACCCCGACCTGGTCGACGCCATCGCCACCGAGTTCGGCACCCAGTGCGCCGTGGTGGCCATCGACGCCCGCCGCCGGGTCGACGGCTCGGGCTACGAGGTGTTCGTGCACGGTGGGCGCACCCCGACCGGTCTCGACGCCGTCGTCTGGGCCGAGGAGGTCTGCCGGCGCGGCGCCGGGGAGATCCTGCTCACCTCCATGGACCGAGACGGGACCAGGAACGGCTTCGAACTGGAACTGACCCGGCGGGTCGTCGACGCCGTGCCGGTGCCGGTGATCGCCAGCGGGGGCGTCGGGTCGCTCCAGCACCTCGTCGAGGGTGTCACCATCGGAGGGGCCGACGCCGTCCTGGCGGCGTCGATCTTCCACTTCGGCGAGGTCACGGTGGCCGAGGCCAAGCGTCATCTCGAGGCGGCCGGTGTGGCGGTCCGTCCGGCGCACCTCGAGGCGCCGCTGCGCTGATGTCCGCGCCGATGTCCGCGCTGATGTCCGCGCTGACGTCCGCGCTGACGTCCGCGCCGATGTCCGCGCTGATGTCCGCGCCGATGTCCGCGCTGATGTCCGCCTGATGTCCGCGCCGATGTCCGCGCCGCACAACGGCGGGGCCCGCCTAACCTGGCGTCCGTGTCCGATCCCAAGCTCGCCGTCACCCTGCTGGCCGACCGGGTGCTCGTCCGCATCCCGTCCCATGATGCCGAGCGCCTCTCCAAGGGCGGGCTGCTGATCCCGGCGACGGCCCAGATGGCCAAGCGCCTGGCCTGGGCCGAGGTGGTGGCCGTCGGCCCGCAGGTCCGTCAGATCGAGACGGGCGACCGCGTGCTGTTCAACCCCGAGGACCGCTACGAGGTCGAGGTGTCGGGGGAGGACTACCTCCTGCTGCGCGAGCGCGACATCCACGGGGTGGCCGCCGACCGCAACGACGGCTCGACCGGCCTCTACCTCTGAAGCGGCCGTGGAGAGCCCGGCCGTGGAGCACCCCGGTCCCGTCGCCATGCCGGTAGCGGTGCCGATCGGTCCGGCCGAGTCGGCGCTCGCTCAGGTCCGCTACGACGAGCAGGGCCTGGTTCCCGCCATCGTGCAGGATCACGCCAACGGACAGGTCCTGATGATGGCCTGGATGTCGGAGGTCTCCCTCCGCATGACCCTCACCGAGGGGCGCACCGTGTTCTGGTCCCGGTCCCGTCGCGAGCTGTGGCGGAAGGGCGACACCTCGGGGGATCGCCAGTTCGTCCGCTCGGCGTACTACGACTGCGACGCGGACACGTTGCTGTTCGTCGTCGAGCAGGAGGGCCGGGGGGCCTGTCACACCGGTGAGCGGTCCTGCTTCTTCCGTTCCTTCGACGGCACCGATGCCGCCGCTCCCGGGTGGGGTGGGGCGTGACCGACCTGGTGCTGCGCCGCGACGTCATCACGGCGACGGGGCGTGACACCGTCGCGTTCCTGCAGGGTCAGCTGGCCCAGGACGTCGCCGGGATGGCCGAGGGAACGTCGAAGTGGTCGCTGCACCTGACGCCCCAGGGCCGCCTGATCGCACTGGCCCGGCTCACCCGCACCGGTCCCGACGCCGTGGTGATCGACACCGACGCCGGGGCCGGGGAAGCGGTCCGGGCGAACCTGCAGCGCTTCAAGATCCGCACCCAGTGCGAACTGGAGCTGCGAGAGCAGGTCCGCACGGTCCACCGTGAGGATGAGGCGGCGACGGGGCTGCCCGCCTTCCCGACGGCCGGTGGCCGTGACCAGCTCGACGCGGCCGGCGACGGGCCGGACTCGTCGGCTGCGGAGGTGGCGGCCTGGCGCGTCGAGCACCTGGTGCCGGCTGCCGGTGCCGAGATCGCCGAGCAGTGGCTCCCGCCCGAGACCGGGCTGCTGGGCATCGCCGTGGCGTTCGGGAAGGGCTGCTACGTGGGTCAGGAGCTCGTCGAGCGGATCGACGCCCGTGGTCGCGTGAACCGGATGCTCTGTGCGCTGATCATCGACGGTGCAACGACCGTTGACGGCGCAACGACGGTCGATGACGCCGTTGCGTCGGGCCGTCTTGGGCCCGGGGCGACGGTCCTGCGGGCCGACACCGGGGCGGGCGTGGGCACCCTCACCACCGTGGGCGGACCGGGAGCCCTGGGCTACCTGCGCGTCGACGCCCTGGACGTGCCGCTCCGTCTCGAGTCGGGGCCGGCCGTCCTGGTCCGCCGACGGGCCGACGAGGCGATCGGGGCCCGGTGAGGGCGGCCGCCGCCGGGACGGTGCGGCGGCTCGGCAGCCTGGTTCGTGGGCCGGTCCGTCCGGCGTGGGTCACGGCGTGGGCGACGTTGGCCGTCACGGTGGCGACCGGTGGCGCGATGCTGAGCGGCTGCACCGAGCAGGCCCCACCGTTCCCGGTGGTGCCGAGCACCCTCGCCCTGCGGCCCTCCACGTCGGCGGCACCCCGGGAGCAGCTGTCGCGGGTCGCCATCGCCCCGCTCGAAGGCACCGCGCCGACCTCCACGATCGGCTTCGGAGCGGGGGAGGTGGTCATCACCGGTCTGGTCAGCGGTCCCGACGGGCCGGTTCCGGGGGCCAGCGTTCGCATCGAGCGGTTCGTCGGCGAGCAACGCGCCGTCACCATCGTGGGGACCGACGCCGAGGGCCGCTACCGTCTCGCCGACGTGACCGGCGGCCAGATCCGCGTGCAGGCGTTCCGGCCGCCCGACCTGGCCCAGGAGACGAGCGTGGTGGCCTTCGCCTCGGGGGTCCTCACCCAGGACCTGGTCGTTACCGCAGTGGCGGGACCCCGCGTCCAGTGGGCGATCGCCCCGGCACAGCCCCTGGTCGACCGAGGCGCCAACCTCGTCATCCAGGTCTCGTCCCAGCAGGTCGATGCCGAGGGCCTGATCCGCACCGGTCCCCGGGCCGGCATCGGCGTGACGCTCGTACCGCTCGGAGCCATGCAGAACGAGGTCGCCGAGAGCCGGGTCACCGACACCGATGGGCGCGTCTCCTTCCCCATGGTGTGCCGCACCTCCGGCAGCTCGTCGGTCCGGGTGGTGCTGGCGACGGGGGAGGAGTCCCTCGTCGAGCCCCTGCCGTGTGTCCCGCCGCCGACCGTGCCGCCCCCGACCGTGCCGCCCCCCAACGGTCCCAACGTGGACGGTCAGAACCCGTCGTCGGAACCGGGCGCAGGCGGGCAACCGGTTCCGGTCCCGGCAGCCACGACCGTGCCCTGACCGACCGTCCTCGGATCGACCGTCCTCGGATCGACCGTCCCCGGATCGGAGGTCATCGGGCCACCGGAGCCGGTGAGGGGCCCACCGGCAGCACGATCCGGAACACGGTTCCCCCGGGCCCGGTGGTGACGTCGACCGACCCACCCATGGCCCCGCTGAGCTCGCGGACGATGGCCAGGCCGATGCCGCTCCCGGCGGCCCGCAGCCCGTGGCGGTCCGACGCGTACGAGCGCTCGAACACGTGGGGCAGGTCCTCGGGAGCGATCCCGGGGCCGTCGTCGGCGACCGAGATGCTCAACCCGTCCCCGGGCTCGGCCCGCAGTGAGACGACCACGCGCGACCGGGCGAACTTCAGTGCGTTCTCCGTGAGGTTGGCGATCATCTGCATGAGCCGTTCGGGGTCGACGACGGCGCGCACACCATCGGCGGCCTCGAGGTCCAGGTCCACGCCCGCCCTCCGGGCGGCAGGCAGGAAGCCGTCGGCGGCGTCGGTGACCAGATCGGTCACGTCGGTCTCTCGGGTGGCGAGGGTGAACTGGTCCGCCTCCAGGCGGGCCAGGTCGAGCAGGTCCCGTACCAGCCGTTCCAGGCGGCGGGACTCCGACCCGATCACCTCGGCCGCCCGTCGCTCGTCGGGCGCCGTTCCCTCGGCGATCGCCTCGGCGTAGCCCCTGATGGACGTCAGGGGAGTGCGCAGGTCGTGGCTGACCGACATGAGGAAGCTCCGCTCCTGGTTCCGGGCGCGCTCGAGGGCATCGGTCATGGTGTCGAGGGCCCGGACCAGCTCGCCGATCTCGTCAGCGCGCTGACGGTCGCGGTTGCGGGTGGCCCGCACCGAGAGATCGCCCGAAGCGATCCGGCGGTAGGCGGCGGTCGCCTCCCGGAGGGGCCGGGCGAGACCCCGGGCGATCACGAACGCGGCGACGGCGGCCAGCACCAGGGCGGCGACGCTGGCCAGCGCGATGAAGCGGATCGTGCGCGCCGCGGTGTCGGGGAGCGTCCGCACGAGCACCAGCACCTCGAGGCGCGGCGCGGTGCGCACGGGAGCGGCGGCCCAGGCCCGGTCCGAGGTGATGCCGCTGACGGTCCGGTTCTGCTGCAGCCTCGTCCGGGCCGAGCTGTCGAGGGCGGCGGCGATGACCTCATCGGGGAGGTCCCCGAAGCTGTTGCCGATCTCGGGCCCGTCGGTGGCGGTGAGGTCGACGGTGGGGTCGACGGAGATCTGGGCCGCGGCGGCGAGATCGAGGGCCCGTCCGACGGTCTCGAGCGAGCGCACCGCCGAGGACCGTTCGGCCACCCGCTGGGCGGCGGCGGCCAGCGACCGGCGCTCGACCTGACGGGCGTCGCGGCCGAGCAGGACGAAGGCCAGCCCGGCCGCCAGCGTCAGCGCCGCCGCCACCGTGCCGACGACGACGAGGACGAGCCGGCGCCGCATGCCCGGGCCGGGTCAGCCGAGCCGGTAGCCGACGCCGAAGACCGTCTTCAGCGGGAGGGCGTCGCCGAGCTTCTTGCGGAGTTGGCGCACGTGCACGTCCACGGTGCGCTCGTCCCCGTACCACCCGACGCCCCAGACCCCGTCGAGGAGCTGCTGACGGGAGAGCACGAGCCCCTGATTGGAGGCGAAGTGGGCGAGGAGGTCGAACTCCCGGGTGGCCAGGGCCACCGCCCGGCCCGCCACGGTGACCTCCCGGCGCGCCATGTCGACGGTGACGTCCCCGCACACCAGCACCTCGGGCACCGGCGCCTTGGACGGTGACTCGGATCGTCGCAGGATCGCCTTGACCCGGGCGACGATCTCGCGCGGCGAGAACGGCTTGGTGACGTAGTCGTCGGCCCCCAGTTCGAGCCCGAGCACACGGTCGATCTCGCCGTCGCGGGCCGTCAGCATGATGATCGGCACGTCGCTGCGGCCCCGCACGGTCCGGCACACGTCGAGGCCGTCGAGCTGGCCGGGCAGGCCGACGTCGAGGATCACGAGGCGCGGCCGCTCCCGGTCGATGGCGGCGAGGCCGGCCTCGCCGCTGGCCGCCTGGATGACCCGGTAGCCGGCCTGGCGCAGGTACATGTCGAGGAGGTCGGCGATGTTCGGGTCGTCCTCGACGACGACGATCGTCCCTAGGTCCTGGGCAGCCATCGCGTCATGATCGCAGCCCGTGCCCGGCGGGGGCGGCATCCCGGGTCGGGCGGCATCCCGGCGGGCCGGTCCGCCGCTACCGTGGGGCGGTGGCCACCTATCTCGACGCGATCGTCGCCGCGCACCGGGCCCGGGCGGCGAGCGACGATCGTGACGTCACCCTGCTGCGGGCCGACGCCATCGCCTCGACTGCCGGGCGGCGTCCGTTCGCAGCGGCGCTCCGGGGGCCGGAGCTGTCGGTGATCGCCGAGGTCAAGCGGCGTTCCCCGTCCAAGGGGGCGCTCAACGCCGACCTCGACCCGGCGGCCGTCGCCCGTGCCTATGCGGCCGGAGGCGCGGCGTGCCTGTCGGTGCTCACCGACGGTCCCCACTTCGGGGGCTCCCCGGACGATCTGGCCGCGGCCCGCGCCGCAGTGACCCTGCCCGTGCTGCGCAAGGACTTCACGGTCTGCGAGGCCGACGTCTACGACGCTGCGCTGATGGGCGCCGACTGCGTGCTGCTGATCG
>JBIKWW010000131.1:0-8585 GCA_044356125.1 Acidimicrobiia bacterium | reverse complement strand
CGGGGTCGCTCTCGCTCGACCTCTACCAGGTGAACCTGGCGACGGTGGTCGACAAGTACATCGGCGAGACGGAGAAGAACCTCGAACGGATCTTCGTGGCCGCCGAGGGCGTCAACGGCGTGATCTTCTTCGACGAGGCCGACGCGCTCTTCGGCAAGCGCAGCGAGGTGAGCGACGCCAAGGACCGATACGCCAACGTGGAGGTCGCGTACCTGCTGCAGCGCCTGGAGTCCTTCGGCGGTGTGGCCATCCTGGCGACGAACCTGCGGACCAACGTCGACGAGGCCTTCACCCGGCGCCTCGACGCGCTCGTCGACTTCCCCGAGCCCGACGTCGCCCACCGGCACCTCCTGTGGGACCGCTGCCTCGGGCAAAAGGTGCCACGGGGCGACGACCTCGATCTCGCCTTCCTCGCCGAGCGGTTCCGGCTGTCGGGGGGCAACATCCGCAACATCGCCGTGTCGGCGGCGTTCCTCGCCGCGGCACGCCCGGGCGCCGTCTCCATGGCCGACCTCGTGGTCTCCACCGCCCGCGAGTACCGCAAGCTCGGTCGGCTGTGCACGGCCCAGGAGTTCGGCCCCTGGCTCGACCTCGCCCTCGGCCGGGTGACGGCCTGACCGATCGTCGGTTGCGCCAGCCTCGGTTGCGCGAGGGCGTCGGTTGCCCCATCGGGCAGCATCGCATGCTCGATGCGTCGTCCCCCGAGTCGGGCGCGTCACGGTCGCCTCTGGGATGATGAGCGGGTCCCTCGTCGGCAGCGCGCCCGTGGCGTGGCAGGAGGTCACCGTCGTGAGCGAGTTCGAGTTCATCGGCACGGAGCGGGCGAAGGCCCGGCGGCCCGAAGAGGGCGCGCCCGCCTCGGCCATCGCCCGCCTGCAGTCCAGCCTCGGCAACAGCGGGCTCGCCCGCATGCTCCAGCGCGAAGCAGCTCCCGAGGAGGAGGAGCTCCAGACGAAGAAGGACCCGTCGTTGGCGGCGGCCTTCGCGCAGCGTCAGGAGGAGCCCGAGGAGGAGGAGCTCCAGACGAAGAAGGACCCGTCGTTGGCGGCGGCCTTCGCGCAGCGTCAGGAGGAGCCCGAGGAGGAGGAGCTCCAGACGAAGAAGGATCCGTCGTTGGCGGCCGCCTTCGCCCAGCGCGAGTCCGCTCCGGAGGACGACGAGATGCAGGCCAAGCACGACCCGCTCCAGCGCGCCCCCGAGGTCGGCATGGCCGGTGGCGCGGTGTCGAACGGGCTCGCCGGGCGCATCGACTCGGCGCGCGGCGGCGGCTCGCCGCTCGACACGACGACGCGCTCGACGATGGAGGACACGCTCGGCACCTCGCTCGACGGCGTGCGGGTGCACGTCGGCCAGGAGTCCGACGAGCTCAACCACGCGATCACCGCGAAGGCGTTCACGACCGGCAACGACGTGTTCGTACGGTCCGACCAATGGGCCCCCGGCAGCTCGGACACCCAACGCCTGATGGCCCACGAGCTCACGCACGTGGCCCAGCAGCGCAGTGGTGTGGGTGGCGGCGAGTCCGGCATGACCGTCGGTGCGGCCGACACGCACGAGGAGCGCGAGGCCGACGCAATCGCCGACACGGTTGCACAACGGGCGCTCCAGCGTCAGGTGCAACGTCACGCCGACGGCGAGGAGCAGGCGTAGCGCGCACGCCGACGGGCCACGCGGGCCGATGTCTCCTCAGCCGGTCCCGTCAGCGACGCAGGGCCGGGCAGGCCGGCTCGGTCGGCAGCACGACACGGACGGCGACCAGGTGAACCGTCACGGGGTTGACGGTGCGCGCCGACGCTGAGGAACCCGTCGGGCGGAAGTACGCGTTGGTCACGCCGTCGCTGCGCACGACCGCGCCGGCCTCGGGCCGTGCCAGTGACGACCGGAGGCTGCTCGCGTCGCGTCCCGTCACGGATGCGCACGTCACGAGGCTGGTGATCGGCACGTTGCGCACCGGCCACGCCGCGGCGTGCTCCGGTTCGTGGTCCGCGACCACCCTGCCGAGCAGCCGCAGCGTGGGTGCGTCGAAGCGCTCCGTGCCGCGTGCCTGCACCGCTGCGAGAGGGACACGGAGCGCGGTGACGAGCGCAGCCGCGCCCTCGTCCGCCGCGAGATCACGGGTCGTCGTACGCTCGTCGCGGGTGAGCGTCATCCGCCAGGTCACGGCCGGGCTCGCGGTCGATGAGGTCGATGAGGTCGATGAGGTCGATGAGGTCGATGAGGTCGAGGCGCTCGATGACGTCGGCGCGCTCGATGCACCAGTCAGCGCCGCCGCGTCGGTCGCGAGGCGACGGACCTCGGCGGGCACGAGCCACGTCACCGTGACCGTCGGCAGGCCGCGGCGAGGGCGTGACGAGTCGACGTGGAACACGCGGCCGTCCTCGAGCAGCAGCAGCTCGGGCGGACCGGCGGTGACCGCACCGCCGCGCAGCGGGTCGGGCGGTGCGTCCGCACGGCGCAGCGCGAGCACCGCCGCGCCGGCCGAAGCGGGCGCCACCGGAGCGGTCGTCGTCATCGGTGTCCTCCTCGGAGCGGCCGTGGACGAGGCCGCGCTGCCCCACGTACCCGGCAGGAGCAGGCAACCGGCCGCGATCACCAACCCGACGCCGACCCTGCCGGCGAGCGGCCGTGCCGATCGCGGCGATCGCGTGCGGCGGCGTGACCACCTCGGACGCTCCCGCACCGGCCCCGCGTTCACCACGACGGCGAGGGTACGCTCACCGCGCAGGAAGGAGGGGACGCGGCCATGCGCCAGCCGGTGACGATCAGACCCTGGCGGTCCATCCGTGCCGGGGCCGTCCGCGACGCTGAGCCGACCAGCTCGCCCGCCGCGCGCTCCTACGCCGAGAGCCTCGAGTCCCCCTGTGCGTCGTGTGCCACCACGCCGTGCTGCACCCATCTGCCGCTGCACACGTTCCGGGTCGCGACGATCGGTGACCTCAACTACGCGGAGTACCTGCTCAACTTCGACCGCATCCGTCTGGCGATCACGCCGGCGGGCGAGTGGAGCGCCTACTACGTGCAGGCCTGCCGCTTCCTCGACCGCTCCGACGCGACCTGCACGCTGCACGGCCGGCCCGAGCAGCCCCACATCTGCGTCAACTACAACCCCTACAGCTGCTGGTACCGCCGTGTCTTCACGTCCACGTCGGGTCCCGAGCTCCTGCAGGTGGACCGTTCCCGGTTCCGGCGCGTCGCGGAGCTGATGCGATTCGACGCGGAC
This sequence comes from Acidimicrobiia bacterium, assembly GCA_044356125.1. GTDB lineage: Bacteria > Actinomycetota > Acidimicrobiia > Acidimicrobiales > JANYDT01 > JBIKWW01. The sequence continues at coordinate 5,365 of JBIKWW010000131.1, read as the reverse complement.
GGCCGCCTGATCGAGTCGCCGAGCTTCGACGAGCTCCGCGCCCACGCCGAGCCCGTGCTCGATCCCGAGGGCGACCCGGATGGGCCCGAGCCGCCCATCGCCGATCCGGCGAGGGAGGCCTGGGAGCGCGCCGTCGACTCGGGTCTGGACCATGCCGACCATGCCGACCATGCCGGCTCTGCTGACGCTGCTGGCCCGGTTGACGCGGCCCTGGCCGTCGTGTCGGCGACGACGATCCGCACCGACGATCCCTGTGACGGCTGCGCGGCGCCCTGCTGTGACACGCTCACCTTCCCCCAGGGCGTGCCGCTGACGGCGAGCAGCCTCGACTACTTCACCTTCTGCCTCGGGTTCCCGGGCATCGAGCTGCTCGTGACCGAGCAGCAGTGGTCCATCGTCGTGAAGTCGCAGTGCCGCCACCTCAGCGGCGGGCGGTGCTCCGTCTACGGCCGCCCGGAGCGCCCGATCTTCTGCCGCTACTACGACGCCATGAAGTGCACCTACCGCGTGGACTTCGGGATGGCGCGGGCGCCCGGATCGTTCCGTGTCCGCCTCGGTGAGATGGCCGCGGTGCTCGAGTGCTTCGACCTCGACGCGGTGGGCGCCGTCGTGGCCATGACGCCCTTCGACGACATGAGGGTCCACGTCGAGCGCCGCCGGCGCGAGTCCGTCGCCGCGGCACGAGCCGGTGGCGTGCCGGTCCCCGACGATGCGGCACCCGGAGCGGTGGCCCGTGGCTGAGCCGAGCGCGTCCGATCGCCCGCCGCGTCGGCCGGTGGTGCCCGTCGCGCTGCGGCCCCACGATCACACGGGGTCGCACTCGCCGGCCCGGGGGGTCTCGCCCGCCGTCGAGGTCGCGCTCCCCGTCGGTGCGGTCGCCGACCTGTCGCGCAGCGTCGGGAACCGCGTGACGACCGATCTGGTGCGCCGTCACCTGTCGACGAACGCGTCGGGTCTGCTCGGCGCGTCCGGTCCGATCCAACGTGTGCCGGTGAGCTACCCCGATGCCGGTGAGACGCTCTACGAGGACCCGCCCGCGCCGGGCGCGTCGGCGGCCAGCAAGCAGTTCGACCCGACGCCGTACTCCGGTGGCACCATCCAGTACGACATCGCTCGCCAGCCCTCAGGCGTGCGGGTCGAGGTCCGGATCCAGTTCGTCGACCAGGCGCGCGACGAGCGCAAGTTCATCAAGCAGGGCGGCAAGAACGTCCCGAACCCGAACTTCGGGGCCGACACCGGCAAGATCCGACCGATCGGCCGGGGCGACCCCCGCCAGGCCTTCGCGAAGGCCCGCTGCAGTGCGATCACCGGCGCCTGGAACCACTACGACTTCTTGGGCAAGCTCGCCGCGGTGCCCGCCGGCCCCGTGGGCCCGGCCGGTCCGGTCCCTGCCGCACCGGCTCCTGCCGCACCGGCCCCCGCCGCACCGGCGCCCGCCGCACCTGCTCCGGCGGCCGGCAAGGGCGGCGCGTCCGCTGCCCCTGCGCCCGCGGCGCCCGGCAAGGGCGGCGCGTCCGCTGCCCCTGCGCCCGCGGCGCCCGGGGAGATCCGCCTGCCGGTCACGTTCGTGGCGACACCGGTGTTCGACCTGAAGGCGCCGAACGTGCACTCGGTGATCCGCCTCTACGGCCGCTCGACGGTGGCCGATCGCGATGGTGCCCACCCCGTCGACTCGGGCCACTGGTACATGAACACCGAGAAGAACTACGCGGGCATGAACCTCGATGCGATCGCCGCGCACGAGTACGGCCACCTGATCGGCATCAACGACGAGTACTTCCGCAGCGACGACCAGACCCACCAGATGCTGCACCGCATGGGTGGCGGCGCGAAGAACGCCGACAAGGAGCTGGACCGCTCGACGGTCCGCCAGATGGTGACCGTCGCGCTCTACAACCCGATCCTCGACCGCATGAACGCCAACATGGCCACGATCACGGGCGCGTTCCTCGCCGAGAAGAAGAACCTGACCAAGCAGATCCGCACCGCCATCACGACCAGCTGGTCCGATGGGGGGATCCGCTCGCAGCTCGTCAAGCAGCTCGAGCCGGAGCTGTCGCGCAACGGGCTCAAGCGGGCGCTCCCGGGAGCCGTGGACTTCGAGACGAGCGGCAACCTCTCCGGCGGCAACCTGACCAAGGAGGCGATGGGCAACTTCACGGGCGACCGCATCAGCGGGACGATCCTCGGCGAGATGGAGAGCTGGCGCGCCGAGCGGCGCAAGGGGTTCACGACCACGGGGGCAGACGGCTCCAGCGTCACGATCACGAGCAACTTCTCGGCCAACGTCACGGGGTCGGGGATGGCCGGCGGGGCGATGGCGTCATCGGGGTCGGCCGTCACCGATCGCATCGCCGGTGGTGTTCCCAAGGTGAGCCCGTCGACGAGCCTCATCAGCCAGCTCGAGGCGCTGCCGGCCGAGTGGTCCAACCCGGGCAAGGGCCTCGACGCGTACTACACGCCGGCGATCCTGCAGCCGCAGGTCGACGCGGTCGTCAAGTCGGTGATCGCCGCCGGTGCCGTCAAGCGGATCAAGTCGGTGCACGAGCTGTACGTCCGCGTCCTGCGCATCGTGCAGTCGAGCGCGAAGACGTCGAGCAGCAAGGCGGTGGCGTCGTTCCTCGACGACGCGATCAAGCCCCGCGTCAAGGGCCAGCTCACGTCGCTGGGGAGCCAGATCGACGCAGAGGTCGATGCCGCCATGGCCATGCCGGCCGGTGCGCTCGCGTCGAAGAGCGCGCCCGATCCGGAGATCCGCAAGGTCGCCGATCACCTCTACGGCATGCTCCAGAAGCAGCAGAACCCGAAGAGCTACGGCGGGCCCGATGCCAACCCCGGTGCCGGCAGCGGTGGTGTGGACGTGCGGCACTCGTCGAGCTCGGTGATGTCGTCCAACGACACGAGCAAGGCGGGGCACCGGGCCGATCTCATCCAACCCGTGCTCGCGCAGTTCAACAGCTTGCTCAAGCAACCGACGGAGGACGACTTCCGCGCCGAGGTCACCCGATGACCGCGCTCGTGCGCTTCGAGCACCGCGCCGGTGCCGACGAGGCCGACGCGGTCGTGACGGTGGACGACGACGGCACGGTCGTCTCCCAGCGCTCCGACGGCGGTCCCGAGGAGGGTATCGGCTGGTGGACCGGTCGCACCGACGCCGACCTGCTCGGGATGCTGCGTGACGCGCTGGATGCTCCCGCGGTGGGCGGGGCGCGAGGCCGCCCGTCGGCCGCCGGCGGATGGACGGCGGTGACCGACGACGGCCGCACGCGACCCGCCACCGCCGAGCTGGCCGCGCTGCTGTCGAGCTGCACCGCGGCCGCGACCGATCCCCTCGCCGTCCTCAGCGCGACGGCGTGGCTCGCGGACATCGCCGGCACGGCCGACGTCCCGGTGCTGCGCCTCGCCGTCGAAGGTGACGCAACCGTGACCCTTCGAGTCGACTCACTCGACACCGAGGAGACTCTCGCTCTCGTCACCGAGAATGGTGACGCGCTGGGCTTCGTGGGCGGCGACATCGAGTTGACCGCACCCGTTGCGCTCATCGCGGCGATGAGCGGTCGCACCGCGGAGGGTGCCTCGCTGCCCCTGACGGGCACCCTCGCCCGCAACGGTGCGACGATCAGATGGCGCTGGGCCGTCCGTCTCGGCGAGCCGTCCTGAGGCCGCTCGATCGGCCGCCTTCCGGCGACGCGCCGCTGATCAGAACGTGACGACGAGCTTGAGTGGGGTCACCTCGAGCTCGGTGCCGGGGCCCTCCTTGCTGGAGAGACCGGCGCTGGCCTTGATCTCGGACTTGAGGTAGACGGGCAGCTGCAGGATCTGCAGCTTGAGCTCGGCGCCCACCTCGCCCTTCACGACGCCCGCCGCCTCCTGCGAGGCACCGGCGGCCTTGGCCTTCGCCTCGATCTCGGCCTGCAGCTCCGCCGAGAACGAGAGCTTCATCTTCCCGATCGGTGTCTTCACCTTGAGCGCGTTCTGGAACTGCTCGACCGCGGCGGGAAGGACGTCGAGCGCGACGCCCACCTTCACCGTCGTGTGCTCCTCGACGTCCTTGCCGTCGTCGCCCTTCTTGCGCTGCTTCGCCCCGACCTCGGTCGAGAACTTCAGGCTCGGCCCGACGGGCACCTCGGCCTCGGTCTTGATCGAACCGGCGTCACCCTTGACGCTGACCTGGGGTGCTTCGAGCGACACCGTCGCGACCGCCTCGATGCCCGGACCGCCCAGCACCGGGAACGCGGCGAACTTGAAGCCGTTCTCACGGCCCCACTGCACGACGCACTCGCGCACCTCGGACATGGCGAGGGCGCGCGCCTCGGTCGAGCCCTCCCACGCCCGCTTCACGACCTCGACCACCGCGAGCCCCGACCGCACCGGCATGTTGGCGTCGAGCCAGGTGCGCACGGGCCGCCAGCGGGCCTCGTTGGCGCGGGCGACGGCGGCCGGATCGAGGTTCAGGTTCGGCCCGCTCGGCACCCCGGGAACGGTGATCGAGGGGATCCACGACGGCCGCTGACCCGACGGCTCGCGCTGCAGCATGCGCTGCATCGCCTGGTTGCCCAGCGACGGAGCGGCCTCGGGCGGCGCCTCGGTGGACGGCTCGCGGCGATCGTCGCCGGTGCGGCGCCGCGTCCGCCGGGCCGGCGGCTCGGCCCGAGCGTGGACCCGTTGGCGAGGTTCCATGGCGGCGGCCGGCCCTCAGCTCCGCTCCTCAGCTCCGGTCGTCAGCCCGCCGGTGCGAAGTACACGAACGAGTTGCGCGTGGTGCGCTGGTCCAGCCAGGCGAGGCGCATGAGCGGGCGCTTCCCGACGGCTGCGTCGGTCACGTTGAACAGCATGGTGCCCGTCACCGAGGTGCCTGGGGCGATGTCGAAGTTGGCGACAATCGCTGCGTCGGGGCGGATCCCCCACTCCAGAAGGCCCTCGGTGCAGCAGCCGGCGGCCTTGTCGTCACCGAGCCAGAACGTCGTGAGCGAACCGAGCCGGCTGGAGCTGGCATCGGTGGCGCTCACCATCGTGACGGTCGCCTGGACCCCGCGGACGCCGCTGCCATCGGGGATCTGCTTGAAGATGTCGTCGGGCTGGTTGTCGGGGAACGAGCTGACCCACTGGCTCGCGTCAGCGAGGTAGCCGGTGACGACGATGCGCCGCGCCGACACGAGGGCTCCGGGTGCGGTCCCGTTGGACGACTGCGTCCACTCGAACGCCTCGCCGGGGAGGAACGGGTTGAGCTTGGAGCCCTTGGGCTGCCACTGCTTCTTCGTGCCGACGGCCACGCAGTCGAGCGTCGTGCCCGGGGCGCGCGTGCCGAGCTTGGTGCACGCGGCGCCGGCGCGCGGCGGGACCGTCTTCTTCGTCACCGCGGATG
>JBIKWW010000316.1:0-4667 GCA_044356125.1 Acidimicrobiia bacterium | reverse complement strand
CGAGCACGCCACCCCCCGCCGTATCGGGCCCGGCGATGAGCCCGGGCACGAACCCTCCGGGCGACGCCGACCACGAGCGTCTGCGCACGGAACCGAACATCTGGATGGCCACCTCCCGCCCCGACGGCCGACCCCACCTCACGCCGGTCTGGTTCGTGTGGGCGCTCGACCGCTTCTGGGTGGGAACGGCCCCCGGCGCGGTCAAGGTGCGCAACCTCACCGCCAACCCGGCCGTGGCCCTGGCGCTGGAGAGCGGCAACCGGCCCATCGTGGCCGAGGGCACGGCGACCATCCATGCCGGGCCCGCCACGGTGCCCATCGCCGTGGTCGAGGCGTTCCGTCGCAAGTACGACTGGGCGCTGGCCGACGAGGCGGGCGGACTGACCGTCGTCGAGGTGGCCGTCACCCGCTGGCTCCACCCCGGAGGTGCCTGAGCGGGAACCCGAACAGGCGCTTCATCCCTGCTTCAGCCGGCGCGTGCCAGCATGCCCGGGATGCGCCTGCTGCTCGTCGAGGACGACCGCCCGCTGGCCGAGGTCCTGCGCCGCTCCCTGGCCGATGAGGGCCACGCCGTCGACGTCGTGCACACCATCGCCGCCGCCGAGGAGGCGCTGACGGTGAACGACTACCGCCTCGTCGTGCTCGACCTCGGCCTGCCCGACGGGGACGGAACCGAGCTGTGCCGCCGACTGCGGGCCGGCGGCCACCCGGCCCACGTGCTGATGCTCACCGCCCGCGACGCCCGGACCGACCGGATCGGCGGCCTCGACGCGGGCGCCGACGACTACGTCACCAAGCCCTTCGACTTCGACGAGCTCGCCGCCCGGGTCCGGGCCCTGGGTCGCCGTCCGGTCGGCGCCCGCCCGATCGTCCTGCGGGCCGGGGATCTCGAACTGGACCCGGCCACGCACTCGGTCCGGCGCGGCGGTGTCCAGGTCGCGCTGACCGCCCGGGAGTTCGCCCTGCTCCGGGAACTACTGTCCCGGGCCGGCGACGTCGTGACGAAGACGGACCTGCTCGAGCAGGTCTGGGATGCCCACTACGACGGGCTCTCGAACGTCGTGGAGGTGCACGTGGCCAACCTGCGACGCAAGCTCGAGCTGCCCGGCCGCCCGGCCCCCATCGAGACGATCCGGGGCGCCGGCTACCGGGTGGTGACGACGTGACGTCGCTGGTTCCGAGGCCGGGCGAGGCGGCGCCGCCCGACACCCAGGAGGGTGCCACGGGCCCCGCCGCCCCCTCCGGCCCCTCGGACGCGCCGACCGCCTCGGGCACGCCGGGTGGGCGGGGGCGGATGGTGGGGCGTCTGGTCGCCGCCGTGGTCGCCCGCCTGCGCCGGCTGCGGTCCCCCGGCCGGGCCCTGCGGGTCCTGCCCATCGCCCTCGCCGCACTGGTGGGCGTCACCACCGCGCTGCTCGTCCGGCCGCTGGCCGAACGGTCCGCCGACGCCCGGGAGTCGGCGATCTGGGCCGACTTCAACGCCCAGGCCGCCGACCGCTTCGCCGCCGTGTACCGCGCCCTCGCCGGCGGGGCCCGACCCGACGACGGCTACGCCTGGATCGTGGCCCCCGACGGGTCGGTCGTCGAGCACTTCGGGGAGTCCGACTTCACGCCGCCGCTCGCCGATCTCGCCTCCCGCACCACCGACGGCCGGGCCGAGCAGTGGCTCAGCTACCTGGGCGACCGGCGGGCCCTCATGGAACGCCTCGACGACGACCGCATCGTCGTGCTCATCCAGGACACCGGATGGGTCGGGGACCTGATCGACGACGCCCGCTCCGGAGCGTTCCGCCGGGGCTGGATCACCGTCGGGGCGGCGGCCCTGCTGGCCGGACTGGCGGCCTGGCTGGCCGTGCGGCCGCTGCGCTCCACCCTGGCCGACCGACGCGAGTTCCTCGCCGACGCGGCCCATGAGATGCGCACCCCGCTGGCCGTCATCCGCGCCTCGGCCGGGCACGCCCTGGCCCGGCCCCGGACGACCGAGGAGTACGTCCGCTCGCTCAGCGAGATCCGCTCGGCCGCCGAACGTGCCTCGAGCGGCGTCACCGAGCTGCTCGACCTGGCCCGCTTCGAGTCCGGCCAGGCCGTTCCCCGTCTCGCCCCCCTGCGCCTCGACCTGCTGGCCGAAGAGGTCGCGGTGGCGTCCCGCTACGACGGGGTCGAGATCACCCACGAGGTCGGTCCCTCGGTGCTGGTCGACGCCGACCTGGCCCTGCTGCGCCAGGCCATCGACAACCTCGTCCGCAACGCTGCGGCCCGGGGCACCCGGGTCCAGGTCCGGGCCCGGCTCGAGGGCCGTGACGGCGTGCTCGAGGTCCTCGACGACGGCCCCGGATTCCGCGCCGAGCAGCTCCCCTACGTCTTCGAGCGCTTCCGCCGGGCCGATCGCAGCGGCTCGACCGGCCTGGGCCTGGCCATCGTGGCCGCCATCACCGCCGCCCACGGCGGGTCGGCCGAGGCCGCCAACCGCCCCGAGGGCGGCGCCTGCGTGACGCTGCGGATCCCCCGCTCCCGGACCTAGGGTCGGCCCGATGAGCGCTCCTACCCCCCACCTCGAGGCCCGACCCGGCGACATCGCCGACGCCGTGCTGCTGCCCGGCGATCCCCTCCGCGCCCAGTTCGTGGCCGACAGGTTCCTCACCGACGCCGTCTGCCACAACCGCGTCCGCAACATGCTGGGCTTCACCGGCACCTACCGGGGCCGGCGCGTCTCGGTGCAGGGCACCGGCATGGGGGTTCCGTCCATCTCCATCTACGCCACCGAGCTGATGCGCTTCTACGGCGTGCGCACGGCCATCCGCATCGGGTCCTGTGGCGCGCTCGCGGAACGCATCGCCCTGCGCGACGTGGTGATCGCCTCCAGCGCGCACCACACCACCTCGATGATGAGCCGCTGGTACCCCGGCGTGCACTTCGCCCCCACGGCCGACTTCTCCCTGCTGTCGGCGGCCCACCGCATCGCCGGGGAGCGGGGCATGACCACCCACGTGGGGCCGATCCTGACCTCCGACGCGTTCTACGACGACGACGTGGCGATGTTCCAGGCCCTGGCCGCCGCCGGCACCCTGGCCGTCGAGATGGAGGCGGCTGCGCTCTATGCCGTGGCGGCCCGCGAAGGGGCACGGGCGCTGTGCCTGGCGACGGTCTCGGACCACCTCGTGCACCACGAGGCGGCGTCCTCCGAGGAGCGCCAGACGGGCTTCGCCGACATGGTCGAGCTGGCCCTGGAGACGGTGCTCGCCGCCGGCTGAGCCCCCCGGCTCGGGACGGTCTAGGGCAGGGCCCGCCCGGCCGCCGCGATCAGGCGGTAGCACTCCGCCTTGTCGAGCGCGACCGACGCCGCCCCGGCCGCCTCGCGGATGCGCTCGGGCGTGTTGGTGCCCACGATCGGGACGACCCCGGCGGGGTGGGCCAGCAGGAACGCCAGCGCCACCTGGGTCCGGGTGGCGCCCCGGGCGGCAGCGAGACCGTCGAGCACATCGCGCACCGCCGCCGTCCGGGCGTCGGGCGCGTCGCCGCCGACCAGCCGACCCCCGCCGAGCGGGCTCCACGCCAGGGGGGTGATGCCGAGCTCCATCGCCTGGTCGAGCACCCCGTCGTCGAGGGGATCCAGGTGCAGCAGCGAGAGCTCGGGCTGGGTCGTGACGATGGGGAGATCGAGGTGGGCCTGCAGGGCCCGGAGCTGGGAGGGCGTGTGGTTGGAGACGCCGACCCGGCGGATCTTGCCGGCGTCGTGCAGGGCCTGGAGCGCGGCCGCCACCTCGGCCGGATGGGCGAGCAGGTCCGGACGGTGGATCTGGTAGAGGTCGATCACGTCGGTCCGCAGGCGACGCAGGGACTGCTCGCAGGCGTGACGCAGCCACCGCTGCCCCGACTCGTAGGGGATGCCGAGCCCGTCGATGCCCTGATGGGCGGGCCCGAGATGGATGCCACCCTTGGTGGCCAGCACGATGCGGTCGCGCAGCCCCGGCGAGGCGGCGAGGACCTGCCCGAGCAGGTCCTCGGCGGCCCCCCAGGGGCAGTCGTTGTCCAGTCCGTAGACGTCGGCGGTGTCGATGAGCGTCATGCCCGACTCCAGGGCCGCCTGCAACCGGGCCTCGGCCACGGAACGTTCCACGCCACCGAACCGCCAGCACCCGTAGGCGATGGCCCCGACTTCGGGGCCATCGGGACCGAGGCGTCGGAGCGGCAGAGCGGGGCCGGACGGGTTCGAGGTCGCCATGGTCGCGCATGCTAGGCACATGGCCGTGCAGCTCTCGTTCTGGCTCCGTGCCAACACCTCCTGGACCGACACGCTCGAGGCCGCCCGGACCGCCCACGCACTCGGCTACCGGGGCCTCTGGATCGCCGACCACTTCATGCCGATGGGCACCGACCCGATGGACGGCCCCACCCACGAGGCGATGTCGATGCTCGCCGCCCTCGCCGCCACCGTGCCCGACGTCCGCCTGGGGACCATGGTGGTGGGCAACACCTACCGCAACCCGTGCGTGCTGGCCAAGCAGTTCGCCTCCGTCGACCAGATCTCGGGGGGCCGGGCGGTGCTCGGCCTGGGGGCGGGCTGGCAGGAGAACGAGCACCGGGCCTACGGCATCGACTTCAACACGTTCGCCTGGCGCTTCGACCGCCTCGAGGAGGCCGTCCGGATCATCCGGTCGCTCCTGCGC
>JBIKWW010000375.1:0-3948 GCA_044356125.1 Acidimicrobiia bacterium | reverse complement strand
ACGACCTTCGAGGGCCGCCATTACACGGTGCTCGACGCCCCCCTCGACCCCAAGCCCGCCAACCCCGCCATGCCGATCCTCATCGGCGGCGGCGGACCCAACCGCACGCTGCCGATCGTGGCCCGCTGGGCCGACGAGTGGAACATCTGGGGAACCCCCGAGACCCTCGCCGAGAAGGGTGCCCTGCTCACCCGGCGCTGCGAGGAGATCGGCCGCGACCCGGGATCGGTCCATCGCACCGCCGTCGCCCTCGTCCTGCTGACCGACAGCGACGAGACCACGGCCAAGCTCCGGGCCCGGGACCTGGGCCGCCCGGCGCTCATCGGGCAGGCGGGCGAGATGGCCGAGCTGCTGCGGGGCTTCGCCGCCGCCGGCGTCCACGAGTTCATCGTGCCCGACTTCACCTTCGCCAGTCCGGCGCAGCGCGAGGACGTGCTCGGCCGCCTCATGGCCGACGTGCTGCCGCAGGTCTGAGCCCCCGCGGCCCCCGCTCAGCTCCGGGGCGTCTCGTGGAGGTTCTCGTTGACGATCCGCATGAGGTCGTAGATCTCCTTGCAGACCGGGCAGATCGGCAGCTTCTGGGGATCGCGCTGGGGCACGAACACGTGCCCGCACAGCGCCTTCACCGGGGTGCCGTCGATGCGGGCCTGGAGGATGACGGCGGTGGCGGTCTGCCCCGGCGGGGTCACGACGATGTGGGCGTGGTGCGCCGGGTCGTGCTCGCTCGTCCCGTCGGTCACGGTGTCGGTCGAGGGCGTGCTCACCGGCTGCAGCTGCGTGGCCATGGGGCGAGCGTACGCTGCGGCGCGATGACGACGGTCGTGGCGCTGTGGAAGCCCTTCGACGTCGTGTGCCAGTTCACGGTGCCGGCCAACGCCCGGCCGGGGCAGCGGACCCTGGCCGATCTGATCGACCGGCCCGGGCTGTACCCGGCGGGCCGCCTCGACCGTGACTCCGAGGGCCTGGTGCTGCTCACCGACGACGGGGTCCTCCAGGCGCGGCTGACCGCACCGCACCGGCGCCCCCCGCAGCGCCGCTACCTGGCCCAGGTCGAGGGCGTCCCCGACGCCGCCGCCCTGCTGCGGCTCACGGACGGCTCGATCGAGCTCGACGGCCGCCCGGTCCGACCGTGCCGGGCGCGCCGCCTCGACGCCGAGCCCGGCCTGCCGCCCCGGGACCCACCGATCCGTCAGCGCCGCCACATCCCGACCGCATGGCTGGAACTGGAGCTGACGGAGGGCCGCAACCGGCAGGTCCGACGGATGACGGCCGCGGTCGGCCATCCCACCCTGCGCCTCGTCCGGGTGGCCCACGGTCCCGTGACCCTGGACGGCCTGACCCCCGGGGCCTGGCGCCCGCTCACCGCCGCCCAGGTCCGGGCCCTGCTGGAATGAGCGGGTGCGCATCGGGTTCCTGGCCGACCATCCCGAGCTGATCGGCCCCCTCGCCGCCGCCCACCACGGCGAATGGGGAGCGCTGTACGGCGACGCCTGGACCGCCGACGACGCCCTCGCCGAACTGCGGGCGCAGGGACGCACCTACCCCGTCACCCTCGTCGCCCTCGACACCGACGGGACCCTGCTCGGGTCGGTCAGCGCCATTCCCGACGACGCGCCCGGCTACGACGACCGCTACGCCCCCTGGCTGGCCTCGCTGTGGGTCACCCCGGGGCAGCGCGGCCGAGGCATCGGCGGACGGCTCGTCACCGCCCTGGAGGACCACATGCGACGCCTGGGCACGCCCCGGCTGCACCTCGTGACCCCCGAGCACCGGACCTGGTACGAGCAGCGGGGCTGGACCTGGCTGGGGACGCTGGCCCTGCCGGGCACCGACGTCGACCTGATGGCGCGCTCACTCACGGTGTGAGGGTCAACCCGACCCCGGCGGCGGCCGATGACCGGGTGTGGTCCTTGCCGTCGTCGCGCTCGTCCTGGGAGCCCTGGCCGTGGCCGCCGTGGTCGGCGCCCTCCTCCACCTGGGGGGTCGCATCAGGGCCGGGTTCGGGGCCATCGAGGCGCTGGCCGCCTCGGCCGCCCGCCAGGGCGAGGACCTGCGCCGCCTGGGCGAGGTGTCCGCCCAGAGCGTGCGCATCGCCTCGGGGGCCTACGTCTTCGAGCTGCGGGACCGCTTCGACGCCGCCCTCGGGCTCGTCCAGGTCGGGGTGGCCGAGACGGCCTGGACGGCGGCACATGCGGACGGTTCCGAGGCGGACGAGCCGATCGCGCTGGTGGTCCTCGAACCCGGCGACACGGCCCGGGCCCGCATTCGCCTGGTGCTGAGCCAGGCACCGGTCCGCCGGGTCGTACGAGCCCGCTGGACCGACGTTCCCGGGGGCACCCGGTCGGTCCGGCCCGTCGAGCTCCACGCCGCCTCGGGCAGCTCCGGGCCGGCGGGCTTCGAGCTCCCCTCCGATCTGTCGCTGTTCGCCGACGGGTGGCTCGACGTCGACGTCCATGCCCTCGGCCCCGGTCCCTTCGAGCGGGTGGCGGGGTTCGAGGTGACGGTGAGCGACGTGCGACCCGAGGGCGCGGTGGCGACCGTTCCCGTCCGGCTGGTCCTGCGCGGTGTCGTCGTCCCCGACGGTGACGGACTGGGCCTCGACGCCGCCACCGTCGAGGGTGAGGTGCAGGCCGAGGTCCGTACCTACTTCCTCGTCAAGGACGAGGGGCTTCCCCTGGATCTTCCCCGCGTGCCGGCGGTGCTGTAGCGCCCCGGGCGGAGCGCCGCTCGATCCAGCGGCCGACGATCGTGCTCAGGAGCAGCAGCACACCACCGACGACCAGGCTGAGTCCGAGGACACCGCCCGATCGGATCGACACCCACGAGGTCCGGTCGAGAAGCACCAGCGTCGCCGCGCTGACGAGCGTCAGCCCGAGCACGAACGGGAACAGGGAGGGGGGCCGGACGCTCATCGTGCGACCTCCACGCTCGGACCGAACGGCTCGGTGCAGTCGATGAACTCGCAGTCCGGATCGTCCCCGATGCCGATCGTCACCTTCTCAGGGGTGATGTTCCGGAGCTGGCCCACCCGGGCGATCTCCATGGCTCCCGCTCCCACACGGGCCCGGATGTGCACCACGCCGGCGCCGTTGCGCTCGGGGACCACGAGGCGGCGGGTCACGTCGATCCCGCTCCGGTCGCCCCCGAAGCCGAGCAGCGCGCCCATGCCGGCACGGGCGTCGATGACGATCCCGACGTCACGGGGCACCTCGATCGACAGCGCCCCGGCCGACACCTCGATGTCGGTCGTGGCCCGGCGGCCCTTCAGGTCCAGGCGGCTGAGGTCCACGTGGAGCACCCCGGCCCGCTGCCGGTACGGGCGCAGCGTCTCGTTGGTGGGCACCACGGTCCGCTCGCCGGTCGGCCCGGTCCAGCTGACGTCGGCCACGACGAGGAACAGCATCGTCAGCGCGCTGATCACCCCGAGGAACGCGAAGCCCCGCGGTGTTCCGAGCCAGGCGCCGATCACCAGCGCGGCGCCGATGCCGAGCGTGAACCACGCAGCCACGGCCGTGGCGCTGGGACCTCCGGCACCGGCCAGCAGCCAGGTCAGGCCGGCCCCCAGCAGCAGCAGGGCCCACGCCAACCGGGGCCAGGTCCGCGGGCGCTCCGACGACCCCCGCCGGGACCCGCTCACCGTGGACCCGCTCGCCGTGGACCCGGGAACGGTGGACCCGGGAACCGTGGCCCCGGGAACGGTGGCGGTGTCGGCGACGGGCCCGACGCCGGTCGGTGCCCACGGTGCGCTCGACGGAGTCGTCGCGGCCCAAGGGGCCGTCGAGGGACCGGTCCGGCGGTCCGTCCCCGGGGCCGTGGTGTCGGCGAATGACCCGCCGCTGCGATCGACCGGCGACGCGAGCGGCACCCCGGCCGTGGCGGCGAACGGGCGGCGGCGCTGCCACAGGATGGCCACACCGGCGGCGATCATCACGATCGGGATCGTGGCAG
>JBIKWW010000130.1:0-8661 GCA_044356125.1 Acidimicrobiia bacterium | reverse complement strand
GCCGCCAGCACGACGCCATCACCGAGGTCGCCGCCGTGCGCTACCGGGGCGGCGAACGGCTCGATTCGCTCGTGACCTTGGTGAACCCGGGAGTGCCCATCCCGCCGACCATCACCTACCTCACGGGCATCACCGAGGACATGGTGGGCCCGGCGCCCGGGATCGGCCCGGTCCTGGCCGCCCTCCAGGAGCTGATCCGTCCCGACGACGTGATCGTGGGCCACAACGTCGCCTTCGACGTCGGCTTCCTCGACGCCGCGCTCACCCGTCACGGCTGGCCGCGTCTGGGCCGACGCACCGTCGATACGGTCCGCCTGGCCCGGCGGGTGTTCGCCGGCGAGGTGCCCGACTGCCGCCTGGGCACCCTGGCATCGTGGCTCGGCCTCCCCCACCGGCCCTGCCATCGGGCGCTGGCCGACGTCGAGGCGACCGCCGATCTCCTCCACCAGCTGCTCGAGCGCGTGGCCGGGCTGGGCATCACGGGGCTCGACGACCTCCTGTCGCTGCCCACCATCGGCGGCCATCCCGAGGCACCCAAGCTGGCGCTCACCGCCGCGCTGCCCCGCCGCCCCGGCGTGTACCTGTTCCGCGACCGCGGCGGCACCGTCGTCTACGTCGGCAAGGCCACCAACCTGCGGGCCCGGGTGCGCCAGTACTTCGGCCACGACGACCGACGCAAGGTGGGGCCGCTGCTGCACGTGACCCACCGGATCGACCATGTCGAGTGCAGCTCGCCGCTGCACGCCGCCGTGCTCGAGGTCCGCCTGATCCGGCGCCACCGTCCGCGGTTCAACCACGTCGCCGCCCATCCCGAGGCGATGGCCTACCTGCGGGTGGGGGGCACGGCGGGCAGGCCGCGCCTGACGGTCACCCGTCGCGCCGAGCCCACCCCCGGCACCTGGTTGCTGGGTCCCTTCAGCGGGCCGGGTGCGGCCCGGGCCGCCGCGGTGGCGCTCTCCGAGGGCTGTGCCGTGCTCGAACCGTCGGTCGGACTCGACCGCCCGACGGTGCTCGACCGACCCGACCGGCTGCTCGGTGCGCACGCCGAGCAGCTGTTGGAGCTGGCCCAGCAGGAACGGTTCGAAGACGCTGCCCGTGCCCGCGACCGGGCGGCCGCGCTGGCTCGGGCGCTGACCCGGCAGCGTCGCGCCGAGGAGCTGCTCCGCCTGGGATCGCTGGAGCTCATCTGGCGCGCTCCCACCGGCCCGGTCCCGATCCGACTGCGACACGGTGCCCTGTCCATCGACGACGCCCACCTCGAAACCGCCCCCCTGCCCATGAGCATCACCGCCGACGATCTGCTGGGCCGGGCCCGGGCGTGGGAGCAGGGTCCCGTTCCCTGTCTCATGGCCGACGAACTGGCGGTGGTCATCTCCTTCCTCGACCGGCACGGGGGCCACGTGACGGTCACCGGCCTCGACGGTCCACCCGGGTGCGACGGCCTGGCCTGGCCCGCCCGTCGACCGCCCTCGTTCGACCCGCGCCGGTCCCCGGCCCGCCGGCGAGTCGCAGGTGGGGAACCCGAGGGTGACGCCGCTGCTGCGCCCGGTCCGGTCGTCCCCCGCATCCCCGGCGGCGCCCCCGATATGGAACGGGCACTCCTACCATGGCCGCATGGGCATCGGGCAGGTGCTGCTGATCGTCGGCGCAATCCTCGCCGCTCTCGTCGTGGCCGCCCTGGCGGCAGCGGCGGTGGCCTGGAGCCTCCTGCGTCGTCGGTTGCGCGTGGCTCCGAACGTGCGCTCCAGCGCACCCTCCCGCTGGATGGCCAGCCCTGAGCGCGCCGCTCGACTCCACCGGCGGCTGCGCACCGCCACGGCCCACGCCCGACTGGCCACCGCTCGTCCCGGCGGGGAGCTGAGCGACCTCGCCGACCAGCTGGCGGCCGAGGCCGTGGCCATCGAGCGCGAGCTGGTCGCAGCCGCCCGGGCGCACCGGTCGGTCCGGCGCCAGGTGCTGCGGGAACCCGAACGAGGCGTGGTGGCGGTGGAGCGCTCGGCCGCAGCCATCACCGCCGCCGCCCGGGCGACCCAGCGCGGCGTGCCCGGCGCTCCGGCCGGACCCGGCGCCGCCGTGGCCGCCATTGCCGACCGCGCCGACCATCTCCGTCTGGCCATGAGCGAGCTCGATGCCGTGGAGCGCGGCTACCCGGACGCTCCACACGGTGCGCCTCTCGTCCCTGGCGTCAGCAGCCCATCGCCCGCACCCCCGGCGCCGCAGGCGGCACCATCACCACCGGCCGATCCGGTCGGGCCGGGGGCTGAACGGGCTCAGACGTAGCGGCGGGAGGTCTCCACCATCGCGCCCAGGGCAGCGGCGGCGGCCCCCGAATCCAACGATGCAGCCGCCGCGGCCATGCCCGCCGAGAGGTCGTCGGCTCGGCCTGCGACCACCAGGGCAGCCCCGGCGTTGAGCACCACGATGTCGCGGTGGGCCCCGGGGGCCCCCTCCAGCACCCGGCGGGCGGCGGCGGCGTTGTGGGCGGGATCGCCACCGCGCAGGTCCTCGGTGGTGGCCGGTCGCAGCCCCAGGGCGGCGGGATCGATCCGTTCCGTGCGCACCTCGCCGTCGATCACCCAGCGCACCGTCGTGGTGGTCGTCGTGGTGATCTCGTCCAGGCCGTCGTCGCCCCGAACGACGGCGGCGCGGGTGCCGGGCCGGGCGGCCAGCACGTCGGCCACCAGCGGGGCCATGGCCGCATCAGCCACGCCGACGAGCTGGCGGCGGATGCGTCCGGGGTTGGCCAGCGGACCGAGGATGTTGAAGATGGTGGGGACTCCCAGCTCCCGGCGCACCGGGCCGGCGTAGCGCATGGCCGGGTGGAACCGCGGGGCGAAGCAGAACCCGACGCCCGCCTCGCTGACGCAGGCAGCCACGCCCTCCGGGCTGATCTCGATGGCGACGCCCAGCGCCTCGAGGACGTCGGCCGAGCCGGCCAGGGACGAGGCGGCCCGGCCCCCGTGCTTGCACACCGATCCGCCGGCTCCGGCCACGACGAACGCAGCGATGGTGGACACGTTGATGGAACCACTGCGATCGCCACCGGTGCCGCAGGTGCAGATGGCGCCGGCCAACTGCTCGGCGGTGAGCGGGACGGTGACGCCGTGTCGCTCCATCACCGCCAGGGCGGCGCCGATCTCGCCGGCGGTCTCACCCCGGGTGCGCAGGCCGACGATGAACCCGGCGATCTGGGCCGGAGAGGCCTCGCCGCCGAGCACGGACTCCATGACGGCCGTGATCTGCTCGGCGGACAGCGTCCGGGAGGCGACGACATCGGCGAGGATCGCGCCCCATCCTCCGAGCTCGGCCACCGTTGCGCGTCGGTCGATCGGGGCCGCTCCGGCCGTGGGTCCGGTCATGGGTCGGTGGAGGATGGGGTCGGTTCCGGTCGCTTGACTGCCCGGCTGCCGGTCGGCGGTACCGCTCCGGCGACAGGCCGCAGAACCCGGTGCGGATCAGGCCGTGCGGATCAGGCCGTGCGGATCAGGCCGTGCGGATCAGGCCGTGCGGCGACGCTGGCGGATGATGCGGCGGCGCTCCCGCTCGGTGCAGCCACCCCACACGCCGTCCTTCTCACGAACGGCCAGGGCGTACTCCAGGCACGGGACCCGGACCGGGCAGACCTCGCAAACCTTCTTGGCGGCGTCGGCCTCGTGCTCCTCGAGCGGGTGGAAGATCTCCGGATCGAGCCCCTTGCACTGTGCCTGCGCCCTCCACCCCTGGCTCCGCATCGCCTTCTGCGCGCTCATCGTGATCATCGTCGGCACATCCTCGTTCGTGATCGGCGCCGGAGCGCCGTTTTTGGGGGCTTGGCATTGTGCTCAAATACCGACGTCCGTGTAAAGACATGGTGCAATCGCTTCCGGTGACGCCTGTCACGGAAAACGTCGTTCATCTGCGCGACCGGCGATCATGTCGATCGGATCGCACGCACGGCGGACGTCACGACCACCCTGCGAGGTCGCCCGACGGCCGACCCGACCCCGCCTGGACGGCCGCCGGTGGGCCCGGTCGGGGCGCTCGGTCGGGGTGCTCGGTCGGGGCGCTCGGTCGGACGGCCCTGGTCGGACGAAATCAGGCGGCGGCGAGGTCAGCCGCCAGCTCGGCGCGAACGCCGTCGCTCAGCAGGGTCGACTCCAGGTACGCCGGGTGGGTGATGACCAGCTCGACCGGACCGGACAGGAACGCGTCGCGGTGCTCGGACCCGACCTCGAAGCGGAGGTAGTGGACCGCCGAGGTGATGTCGTCGCGGGTGAGCTGCTCCTGGTGGTCCTCGTCGGGAGTGCAGGGCACCACCACGGGTTCGGATCCCCCGCCGATCCGAAGCTCCAGGCTCGCCTCGATGCCGACGAGGCGCGGGAACCAGAAGCGCATCTGGTCGTCGTCGGTGCACTCGATGAACAGCGTGGCGCTGAGGTGGCCGGGCCGGGGGATCAGCGGGTTGTACGCGTCGAGCTCGGCCTGGATCTGCTCGTCGGTCGTGTGCTTCTCGGCCCGGGCCATCTCGTGCACCTGGTAACGGACCGTCTCGCGGTTCTCGAACACGAGCGAGATGATCGTGCCGAGGTGGACCCGCCGGCGGGCCTTCAGATCGATCAGGGTTGCTCGGGTCTCGGCCCGGACCCGCTCGTAGGCACGCTGGTCGAGGATGTCGGCCAGGGTCAGGTGCCGGGGGTTGTCGACGGCCTGGGGGCGGCTCATCGCCCGGCCTCCGGCAGTCCGTAGGCCCGAGCCATGAACACGAGCGGGTGGATGGGCTGCTGGCCGGTCTCCTCGGCGATGGCGCCGTTGGCCAGGTGGCAGTCGCCGGTGACGACGGCCCCGGCGGCCTTGGTCACGGCCTCGCCGAGGGGCTTGGCGACCTTCTTGGCCAGGTCGTAGTTCTGGGCACGGTAGCCCCATGTGCCGTCGATGCCCGAGCACTTGGCGACCACGGTGATCTTGGTGCCCGTCAGCTTCATGAGGTCACGGCTCTTGAGACCGATGTTCTGAGCCTGGAGATGACAGGCGGCGTGGTAGGTGGTGGTGGGCGGGACGTTGCCGGTGAAGTCCGTCGACAGCGTGGTCCCCTCGGCCTTGTGGATGCGCCACAGGTACTCGGAGGAGTCGAAGGTGTGCTCGCCCACGAGCTCGGCGTCAGCGGCGTGCTCGGTGCCCTTCATGTAGGCCGGGTAGTCCTTCTTCAGCACGTAGCCGCAGGTCGGCTGGGGCACCACGACGTCGTGGCCGTCGCGCACGGCCCGGGCCAGGACGGGGATGTTCTTGGCCGCCTGCTCCCGGAACTTGTCGAAGTCACCGGCATGGAGCCAGGGGGCACCACAGCAGCCGATGCCGTCGGGAAGGTTGCAGCTGACGCCGTTGTGCTCGTACACGCCGACGAGGGCCTGGCCGATGTCGGGCCGCTGGTACTCGACCAGACAGGTGGGGAACACGGCGACCTTGCCCTGGGCGCCGGTGCCAGCCTTGGCCGTGCGACGCTTGAACCACGACGAGAACCGCTGCTTGGCGTACGGAGGCAGGACACGCTGGGCGGAGATGCCGGTGACCTTCTCGACCAGCTTGCGGATCGGCGATCCGGGCTTCTCCATCGCCTTGTTGGCGACCGGGGCGGTCAGCGTGGCGAACGTTCCGACGAGGTCCGTGCGGGCCAGCGCGTGATCGACCAGCTTGCGCCCGTCCGTGCGCTTCCGGATGGCGGTGGCCCGCAGCATGAGCCGGGGGAAGTCGAGCGCCCACTCGTGACCCTGGGCGGGCGTGTAGGGGCACTTGACCTCGCACATCTTGCAGTGGAAGCACTCCTCGACGACCCGGTCCTGCTCGGCCGGGGTCATGAGGTGGGCCTGCTGGTCGGCCTTCTGATCGACGAAGTCGAAGAGCGTCGGGAAGGCGGTGCACATGTAGAAGCACATGCGACAGCCGTGGCAGAGGTCGAACACCCGGTCCAGCTCGGCGCGCATGTCACGCTCGTCGAAGTACAGGGGGTCGGTTGGGTCGTAGGTCGTCGACATGGGGGCTCCGACGGGACGGGGGCGCCGGTGGCGCAGCGGCGGAACGGCCGCAGGGTGGGCTGGTATTGGTAGGCGGGGGCCGGGGCGCTCCCTCAGGAGCACGCTCAGGGAAAGGCGGGCCGCGCCCGCGGTCCGGAGACGGCGTGGGACGCCGTGCGGACCGCGGGGCGGTCAGCAGCGGACTTCAGGAGATGGACTCGAGGCCCGAGGCGAAGCGGCCGGCGTGGCTCTTCTCGGCACGGGCGAGCGTCTCGAACCAGTCCGCGATCTCGCCGAAGCCCTCCTCGCGGGCGGCCTTGGCGAAGCCGGGGTACATCTCGGTGTACTCGTAGGTCTCGCCGGCCACGGCCGACTTGAGGTTGTCCTCGGTGGCGCCGATCGGCAGGCCGGTGGCGGGGTCGCCCGACTCCATGGTGGCCAGGTACTCCAGGTGGCCGTGGGCGTGGCCGGTCTCGCCGTCGGCGACGTTCTTGAACAGGCCGGCGATGTCGGGGTAGCCCTCGACGTCGGCCTTCTGCGCGAAGTACAGGTACCGGCGGTTGGCCTGGCTCTCGCCGGCGAACGCGTGCTGCAGGTTGGCTTCGGTCTTGGTGCCCTTGAGAGACGCCATGGTGACTCCTTGTGGATCGTGGTTGTGCTGGGGGGATGCTGGGAAACGGGTGCGGTCTACCCGACGGGCGGCGCCGGCTTGGCCGACGCAGCCCGGCAGTCCGGGCAGGTACCGCGGTACAGCACGTCAGCGCCCGACACGTCGAACCCCGGGAACTGCCCGTTGGGCAGCGACGGAACGGGACGGTCGAGGATGACGTCGTGCAGTCGGCCGCAGCCGGTGCAGAGAAGGTGCTGGTGGTCGCCGGTGTTGGGGTCGAAGCGGGACGGCCCGCCGGCGGAGGTGATGACGCGGACCTCGCCGAGCTCCTCGAGTTCGTGGAGGACCAGATAGACGGTCTTGAGCGACAGCGAGGGCATCACGGCGACGGCGGCGGCGTGGAGGGACTCGGCGGTCGGGTGCGCGGCGTTGCCCCGCAGCAGACCGGCGATCAGCTCACGCTGCACCGTGACCCGACGGCCGTTGGCCCGCAGGTGGTCTCGGAGCTCGGGGGCGGAACGCACGAGACGGACTGTACCGGTGGTCCCGAAGTTACCGACAACAGTTGTCGAAACCACCGTTTCCGACGGGCCGCCCGGCGCGCGCGGCACCGTCCAGCGGCCAGACTGCGGTGATGGCGGTCGCCGACGCTTCCCTGGCACCGCTGCCCGAGGCCGCCGACGTCGTCGTGATCGGCGGGGGCGCGACCGGCGCCGGCGTGGCGCTCGACGCTGCTGCCAGGGGCTTGTCGGTCGTGCTGCTGGAGCGCGCCGACTGGGCCTCGGGCACGTCGTCGCAGTCGTCCAAGCTGGTCCATGGCGGGTTGCGCTACCTCCAGCAGAAGGAGCTGGCGCTGGTCCGGGAGAACCTCGCCGAACGTCAGCGTCTGCTCGACAACGCACCGCATCTCGTGTCGCTGCTGCCGTTCCTGATCCCGGTGTTCCGGAGGGGCGGCATGGCGGGCGCGGCCACCGACCTGGCGGTGACGGGCGGCCTGGCCACCGTGCTGCGGCTCTACGACAGCTCCGGCGGATCCCGCATCGGTCGGAGCTTCGAGCACCTCTCGGCCGAGGAACTGGGCGGGCGACTGGCCGGGGTCACCGACCGTCCCACCGCCGGGGGGTTCGTGTACTACGACTGCCAGGCCGACGACGCCCGGCTGGTCCTCACCCTGGTGCGCTCGGCGGTCGCACACGGGGCGGCGGTCGCCAACCGCACGCCGGTGGCCGGGCTCTCGTCGCGGGCGGGCCGGGTCGACGGCGTGGTCCTGGCCGACGGGCGCCGGGTGGCGGCGCGCTGCGTGGTGAACGCCGCCGGCGTGTGGAGCGGAGCGTTCCTGGCTCCGGCCGGAGCGGGCGAGCCCTCCCACCACCTGACCCCGGCCAAGGGTGTCCACCTGAGCTTCCCGGCCCGCCTGCTCGCCGTCGACGATGCGGTGGTGCTGCCCGTCCCGGCGGACAAGCGGTCGCTGTTCATCGTCCCGGGGACGGCCATCGGGTGCCCCTCGGTGACCTACGTGGGCACCACCGACACCCCCTACGACGGACCGCTGGACCGTCCCCGCTGCGATGCCGCCGACGCCGCCTACGTGCTCGACGCCTTGAACCACTGGCGGCCGCCGGGCGCCGCCCGGCTGACCGCCGGCGACATCTCGGCCACCTGGGCGGGTCTTCGCCCGCTGCTGGCCGACGCCCGCTCGGAGCGCACGGCCGATCTGTCCCGCCGCCATGCGGTGGCGACGTCCGTGCCCGGGCTCGTCTCGGTGCTCGGCGGCAAGCTGACCACGTACCGGGCGATGGCCGAGGACGCCGTCGACGCCGTGTGCACGGTGCTCGGCGAGCCACGGCCCTGCCCGACCGCCGAGCTCCTCCTCGACGGAGCCGCTGGCCACCGTGGCGTGGCCGCCGAGCTGGCACCGGAGCTCGGCGAGGCGGTCGCCCACCACCTCGTGAGCCGCCACGGCACCCGCGCCCGGGAGGTGGCCGATCTCGTGCGATCCGATCCAGGGTTGGCCCGTCCCCTGGTCGAAGGGCTGCCGGCGCTGCAGGCCGAGGCCGTCTACGC
>JBIKWW010000129.1:0-8666 GCA_044356125.1 Acidimicrobiia bacterium | reverse complement strand
GAAGAACAACCTGCAGACCGTCAGCGCCCTGCTGCGGCTGCAGGGGCGGCGCCTGGCCTCGCCGGAGGCCAAGCAGGCGATCGAGGAGTCGGTGCGCCGGGTGCGCTCCATCGCCCTCGTCCACGAGACGCTCTCACGGGAGATCCGCGAGACCGTGCCCTTCGACGACGTCGTGCGCCCGCTGGTGCGCCTCGTCGAGGAGGGGCTGCAGACGAGCGAGCGGCCCGTGCGCTTCGTGGTGGAGGGCGAGCTCGGCGACCTCCCCCCGGAGACGGCCACTCCGCTCGCCGTGGTGCTCGTCGAGCTGCTGCAGAACGCCGTCGAGCACGCCTATCCCGCAGCGCCGGCGGCGACGGGCACCGACGCGACCGTACGTGTGCAGATGACATCCACCGACCGGGAGCTGCGGATCGTCGTGCGCGACCAGGGCCCCGGGTTCCCGCCGGGATTCACGCTCTCGTCCTCGGGCTCGCTGGGGCTGACGATCGTGCGCACGCTGGTGACCACCGAGCTCGGCGGCCTCATCGCCGTGCGCAACGACGGGGGTGCCGTCGTCGAGCTGCGCATCCCGCGGGCCGCCACCTAGTTCCGGCCGGTGTCCACGGGTCGGCTCGGACCGGCGTCCGCATCGTCGGTGCGTCGGCGATCGGACGGCTCGGCGAGACTGGAGCCATGACCCGCATCGCCGCCCACCGGGGTGCCTCCCGGGCCCACCGGGAGAACACCATCGAGGCGTTCCTCGCCGCCGGCGAGATGGGCGCCCACATGGTCGAGCTCGACGTCCGCCGCACGGCCGACCGCGCCCTCGTCGTGCACCACGATCCCGTCATCGAGGGATCCGGCGCCATCGTCGATCTCACCGCCGCGCGCCTGCCCTCCCACGTGCCGTCCCTCGACGAGGCGCTCGACGCCTGCGCCGGCATGGAGGTCAACGTCGAGATCAAGAGCGACCGCAAGGAGATCGACTACGACCCGGGCCAGTGGGCGGCTGGCGCCGTCGTGGCGCTGCTGCGCGAACGGGGCGATGCCGACCGGATGCTCGTGTCGAGCTTCGACATGGACACCATCGACGCCGTGCACGCCGCCGCCCCCGACATCCGCACGGGCTTCCTGTACGTCGTCACCCGGCGCCTGCCGGCGGCCCAGGTGGCTCGGGTGGCCGACGCCGGTCACGTGGCCATCCACCCCCACCACCGCTCGGTGACCCGGGCGCTCGTCGCCGCCGCCCACGCCCGCGGCCTGAGCGTCAACACCTGGACGGTCGACGACCCCGACCGGATGCGCACGCTCGCCGTCCTGGGCGTCGACACGATCATCACCAACGTGCCCGACGTCGGCCTGGCCGCCCTGGGCGCCTGAGCCGGTCCGGCCGCCCTGGACGGCCCGGGCGGCTGGACCCGCCGGCGGGACCGGGCGGCCGGACCCGGGCGGATCAGCCCCGGGCGGTGGCCAGCACGGCCCGCATGCCCTCGGCCGAGGCCCGGGCCGCCTCGTCCACCGGAGCCGCCCACAGCGCGGCCGAGCACACCTCGAGTCCGAGGGGCGCCCGCGAGCCGATGGCGTCGAGGATCCGGACCATCTCGACGAGACGGAACTCCCCCTGCCCGGGAGGCACCCGGTTGGTCAGGCAGTCGTGGAGGTAGTCGGGGTGCTGGGGAGCGACCGTCCCGTCGTTCCACTGGGTGGCGAAGATCTTCTCGCCCGGCAGTGCCCGCAGGTCGCCGAGGTCGTTGGTGGAGCGGGTGAGGTGCCAGGAGTCGAAGCACAGGCCGCCGTTGGGACGGTCGGCGCCGAGCACGATCCGCATGGCGGTGGCCGCGTCCTCGATGTTGGTCATGGACGGCACCCACTCGATGCCGACGAGCAGGCCGTGGTCCCCCGCCCGGTCGCACAGCGACCCGAAGCCCACCGACGCCTCCTCCACGGTTCCGGTGTAGTTGCCGATCACCTGGAGGTACCGGCAGTCCCAGTGGTCGGCCATCTCGTAGGCGAGCGCCTCGGTCCGCAGGCACGTCTCGTCGGCGTGGTCGGGACTGGCCCAGCCCCGGGCCACCTCGATGTTGGCCACCACCAGACCGGTGGTGTCGAGGGCCTCGTCGACCCGTTCCAGCGCCGCCGGGTCGGTTCGCAGCACCTCCCACGCCCCGACGTAGAGCCCGATGCCGGCGTACCCGTGGGCCGCGGCGGCGTGGATGCGGGCCACCACGTCGTCGTGGCGGGGTCGGCTGAAGTGGTCCCAGATCAGCGCGTCGGGACCCAGCCCACGGGCCGAAGGGCGGGCGGCAGGTCCGGTCGTCATGGCTGCAGCCTGGCACGGACGACCATTCGGCAACGAGGCCGTCACGGGCATAGGGTCCGGTCATGACCGACGTTCGCCGCCCCGACGAGGCGACGGTCCCCGCCCCCGGCACGGCCCGGGCCCCCGGACCGACCCTCCACGAGCAGCTCCTCCTCGACCCGACCCCGCCGCCCGCGCCCCTGCTCGAGCACCGCTACGAGTTCCTGGGCGACGAGGACATCGCCTACCGCGTCTACACCTCGCCCGCCCGGGCCGATGCGGAGATGCAGCTGGTGTGGGGGCGGTCCTGGCAATGGGCCTGCCACGTGGACCACATCCCGGAGGCCGGCGATTACCACGTCTACGACGTGGGCCCCCACTCGGCGCTCATCGTCCGCACGGCCGGCGGCGCCGTCAAGGCCTACGCCAACGCCTGCATGCACCGCGGCACCCAGTTGCGCCCGCCCGGGTCGTGCGGCTTCGCCCGGGAGCTGAAGTGCCCCTTCCACGGCTGGACCTGGTCGCTCGAGGGCGAGCTCGTCGATCTCCCCGACCGCTGGGACTTCCCCCACGTCAGCGGGGACTCGCACCGCCTGGCCGAGCTGCCGGTCGAGGTCTTCGCCGGCTTCGTGTGGGTCAACTTCGACCGCGGCGCCGGGCCCCTGCAGGACTGGATCGGCGTGCTGGCCGACCACTTCCCCGCCTTCGAGCTCGAGGACCGCTACATCGAGACCCACGTGCGCAAGCGCCTGCCGTGCAACTGGAAGGCCGCCATCGAGGCCTTCCTGGAGGCGTACCACGTGCGCGAGACCCACGCCTCGGGCCGTCTCGGCGACGAGGTCACGACCCAGTACGACGTGTTCGAGCCCAACGTCAGCCGGTTCATCCACACGACGGGTCTGGACAGCCCCCAGCGACCCGTGCCGCGCACCGAGGCCGAGCTGTTCGCCCACATGACCCGCAACCTCCGCCGGGGCATGGAGCCACTGGAGCTGCCCGAGGGCACCCGGGCCCGCGACTTCTACGCCCGGTACGTGCAGGCCGAGATGGGTGAGCGCTACGGGCGGGACTTCAGCCACCTCAGCGAGTCGATCACCCTCGATTCGATCGAGTACTTCTGCTATCCCAACGGGTTCTTCTTCCCCGGGTTGTCGCTGCCCATGGTGTACCGGTTCCGGCCCGACCCCACGAGCCTGGACCACTCCTACTTCGATCTCCTCATGCTGCGACCCCGCCCCCTCGGCGGCGACGCCCCGCCCCCGCCCGCGGTGATCGAGCTCGACGTCGACGACAGCTACACCCTCGCCGCCGGCCTCGGCGGGCTGGGCCGGGTGTACGACCAGGACACCTCCAACATGGCGGCCCAGACCCGTGGGTTCCGATCGAGCCACAAGCGCGGCCAGACCCTCGGGAACTACCAGGAGGTCCGGGCCCGGCACCTCCAGCGCCGCGTCCGCGAGCAGCTGGCGGCGGGCGGGTTCGGCGACGGGGACTGACCCTGGCCGGCTCCGGTCCCGGCGGGTCAGTCGTCGAGCGGGTCGGGTGATCCGGCGCGTCCCGAGCGGACCCAGCTCCCGCCCATCGGCGCGGCGATGTCCTCCACCCGCGACCAGTCGACGCGCAGCACCCGCCGGCTGATGCGCCACTGCCCGTCGCGCTCCTCGAACCGGTCGACGTAGCGCCCGTTGAAGGTGTGGAGCCGCTGCCCCCCGTCGCGCTCCTGCACGTGGAACGCGAGCACGTAGGACTCGACGCGGGCGATCCCGGACGAGACCGGCTCCACCGTGATGTTGCTCAGGCGGTGCTGGGTGCCGGAGAAGCGGGACCCGAGGGCGACGATGACCCGCTCGGCGAAGGCCTCGATGGTCGTCGGCTCGGGCCCGTAGTCGATCAGCTCGGCACCGGGATGGAACGCCGAGGCGATCATCACCGCATCGAGCCGGTCGACGCCGCGGCAGTACCGGCGCAGCGCGTCGGTGATGGCGAGGTGCGTCTCGTGGCTGACCATGGAGGCACCCTACCGGTGCCGGTACGCTCCCCGCCGATGAGCGGCGGACCGGTCGAGCTGGGTGATCTCTCGGACCTGACCGACGGCCGGGTGCGCTGCTTCCCCGGGATCGGGCCCCACGGCGTGCTGGTGTGCCGGGTCGCCGGGCGGCTCCACGCCATCGAGGACAACTGCTCGCACCGCGACGCCCGGCTCTCCGACGGCCGCCTGCGCGGCCATCTCGTCACCTGCCCGCTCCACGGTGCCCAGTTCGACGTGCGCGACGGCTCGCACCGCGGCGCCCCGGCCGTCACCGGGGTGGTGGCCTACACCGTGTCGGAGGGCCCCGCCGGGGCGATGCTGGAGGGCCCCTTCGCCTGACCCTCGGGGCCGGCCGGGGCGGGTGCTGCGGGCACGGGCACGACGAGGTCGATGGCATCGGGCTCCCAGCGGAACTCGAGCAGCTCGGTGTCACCCAGGTGGTCGCCGTCCATCTGCCACGGGAAGGGTCGGTGTCCGGTGACCGTGAAGCCGTGGAGGCCGGTGCGCACGTCCACCCCGGCGACGCCCTCGACCCCGTGCCCCCGCAGCGCCGCCCCGACCGCCCGCAGCGTCGTGCCCAGGTCGAGCGTTCGCAGCGTCACCAGGGCCAACGGGTCGTCGAGCGTGGCCGAGGGCACCAGGGACAGCGCCCTCGGGCCCAGGTAGGTGTAGGGGTCGCAGTTCAAGGCGATGGCGAAGAAGCCGTCGATGGAGGCCACGGGCACGTCCGCCTCGCCCGCCCGCCACCGGGCCCGCAGCGCCCGTCCCGCGCCGCGCAGTACGGCTGCCGCCTCCCGGGGCCGGCGGACCGAGGCGACGTCGAGCGCGGAGGGGCCCCGAGGGGTTCCCGCCACCGTCACCCGGAACGCCGGGCTGGTGCGGTCGTAGGTGCGCAGCCAGGTGTCGAGCGCGGCCCAGCCGAACAGGGCGTGGCCGAGCCAGCGCTTCATGGAGCCCTTCGACTCGACCCGTTCGACGACGGCGGCGTCGTAGCCCATGCCGACGTGGAAGCAGAAGTACCGCCCGTTGACGTTGCCGAGACCGACCCGTCGGATGGAGTCGGCCCGCAGGGCGGTGAGCACCTCCTCGGCGGCGGCCACGGCGTCGTTGGTGTAGCCGAGGCTCCGGGCGAAGACGTTGGTGGAGCCGCCCGGGAGCGCCGCCATGGCCGTGCCCGTCCCGGCCACGCCGTTGGCGACCTCGTTGAGCGTCCCGTCGCCGCCGAGGGAGACGACGACGTCGATCCGGCGGGCGGCCGCGCCCTGGGCGATGCGGGTGGCGTGGCTGCGCCGGTGGGTCTCGACGACCTCGAGGTCGTGCTCGGCCGCGAACGCGTTCTGGATCAGCACCCGCCCCTTGGCCGTGACGCCCGACGCCTGGGGGTTCACGACGAGCACGACGGAGCGCCGGACGGGCATCGGGGCAGGCTATCGGCCGCAGCGAATGTGACGTCCGCCGCTGACGTGCGGTTTCGTGCCCGGAGAGTTGGGGTGGGGGTCGGAACGGGAGCAGAATCTCGCCCCATGAACGTCGCTGTCTGCGTGAAGCAGATTCCGGACCCGGCCACGCCCGGGTCACTCAACCCGGCGGACCACACGCTCGTCCGTGACGGGAAGTTGATCCTGGATGATTCCGACGCCTACGGCGTCGAGATGGCTCTGCGTCTGGTCGAGGCCGCCGGCGGGGGCGAGGTCACCCTCGTCTCCATGGCCCCCAACTCCGAGGTGTCGGGCCTGCGCACGGGCCTGGCCATGGGCGCCCACAAGGCCATCCTCGTCAGCGACCCGGCACTGAAGGGCTCCGATGCCCTGACCACCGCCAAGGTCCTGGCCGGCGCCATCAAGCGGGTGAGCCCCGATCTAGTCATCGCCGCCACCGAGTCGACCGACGGCTACACCGGCACCACGCCCGTCCAGGTCGCCGAGCTCCTCGGCCTCCCGTCGGTGACGTTCGCCAAGAAGGTCACCATCGACGGTGCGGCCATCAAGGTCGACCGCCAGACCGACGCCGGCTACGACGAGGTGGCCTGCCCGCTGCCGGCGCTCGTGACCGTCACCGCCGGTGTGGTCGAGGTCCGCTACCCCTCCTTCAAGGGGATCATGGCGGCCAAGGGCAAGCCGGTCGAGGAGCTCAAGGCGAGCGACCTCGGGCTCGAGGCCGGCCAGGTCGGCTGGGCCGGGGCCGGCCAGCGGATCGACTCGGTGGTGGACGCGCCCAGCCGCGCCGCCGGCGAGGTTCTGGAGGACGACGGTGAGGCGCACGCCAAGGTGGTCGCCTTCCTCGAGCAGCTCAAGGTCATCTGAGGAGGCATCGACATGGCGATCAACACGGTATGGGTGTTCGTCGAGACGACGAACGGCAAGGCGGCCACGGCCGGCCTGGAGCTGCTGACGGCGGCCCGGGGCACGGGCGCATCGGCCATCGAGGCCTGGGTGGCCGGGGGCGGTGCCGACGTGGCGGCCGAGCTCGGCAGCTTCGGAGCCACCAAGGTCCACGACACCGGGGCGCTCAGCGACACCCTGCTCGGTGCTCCCGTGGCCTCGGCCATGGCGGCCGCCGTGGCCGCCGGGAACGGCCCCGATCTGGTGCTGTTCCCCCAGACCTACGACGGCCGCGACGTCGCCGGCCGCCTGTCGGTCAAGCTCGACAAGCCGGTGCTGACCAACGCCGTCGGCCTGTCGGTGAGCGGCGACACGGTCACCGCCGAGCACGCCGTCTTCGGTGGCACCAAGATCCTGCGTGCCTCCTTCACCGGCTCGGGTCCCCACATCGTCCTGGTGCGGCCCAAGAGCGTCGCCGCCGAGGCCAATGGCGGCGGGGCCGCTGCGGTCGCCGCCGCCTCGGTGCCCGACACGGGCGCCACGGGCGCGGCGCGGCTCGTCCAGCGTCACGTGGAGGAGCGCCAGGGTCCCAAGCTCGACGAGGCGGGCATCGTCGTGTCCGGCGGTCGGGGCCTCGGCGAGGCCGGCAAGTACCAGTGGATCGAGGACCTCGCCAAGCTCCTCAAGGGCGCCCCGGGCGCCTCGCGGGCCATCGTCGACGCAGGATGGGTGCCCTACGCCTACCAGGTGGGCCAGACCGGCAAGACCGTCAAGCCCGACGTCTACATCGCCGCCGGGATCTCCGGCGCCACCCAGCACATGGTGGGGATGAAGAACTCCAAGACGATCATCGCCATCAACAAGGACAAGGAGGCCCCGATCTTCGGGATCGCCGACCTCGGCATCGTGGGCGATGTCAACAAGGTCCTCCCCAAGCTGATCGAGGCGCTCCAGGGCCGCTGAGGTCCGTCCACCTCCTCGCATCCCCACCTCCGGTCCGGTCCCCCTCCGGGGGAGGACCGCTGAGGTCCGTCCACCTCCTCGCATCCCCACCTCCGGTCCGGTCCCCCTCCGGGGGAGGACCGCTGAGGCCCGTCCACCTCCTCGCATCCCCACCTCCGGTCCGGCCCCCCTCCGGGGGAGGGCCGGGAGGTGGGTCACCGTTCCGCTTGCGGTGGGTCTGGGGGTTCATCGCGGTCCGAGGGCCTCCAGCCGTCCCCCCGGGACGCCGAAGGGGCCGACATGCGGAACGGAATCCTCGATGTCCTCGTCGTCCTCCAGCCCGACGGGGACCCGGCGATGAGCTTCATCGCCGATGCCGTTTCCGCCGTCCTGCAGCTCGACCCGGGCCTCGACCCGTGCCCGGTGCGCCTTCCGGCGGCGGGTGTCTTCTTCAGCGAGCGCACGGGACCGCTGTGGGACGCCTTCGTGCTCTTCGACGTCCCGCGCCGCCAGGACCGAACCGTGCGGGCCGGGTTCGACGCCCTGTGCGCCCTGGGCCACGCGTTCGTCATCGTCGCGGTCGGCGATCCGGCCCACTGGGAGATCGAGAACCGCCCGTACCCGGTGAGCGGCCATCGGGCGCTGTCGGTGCTCGAGCACGGCGGCGCAGAGTTCATCGTGGTCGACCCCGGCCAGGCCGCCGGCCAGCTGCGCGAGATCATGGGCACGGCCGTGCGCTGGGCCGTCGAGCGCAACCTCGCCGGGCTCCCGATCTGACCGGCCGTACCGGCCCGTCGGGCCCGGTGGGGGCTCTCCGCCGGCACTCCGAGGGCCCTCGGTGGCGAACTCAGCGGGCACTCGGTGGCGAATGGGTTGCCAGATGCCGCGACGTCTGTCATGCTCTGCGGCCGTGATCCGCACCATCCTCCTCGTAGTCGGCTAGGCGCACCGCTCCCCCCGACATACGCCCGTGCGCCTTCGACCCTCGGCTGCGGCCGGGGGTCTTGTGTTTTCCGGCCCGAACCCGCCCCGTCTTCCCGCCCGCCCGCCCGCCGTCCCGCCCCACGAACTCCCCAGGAACCCGACCATGCGCCTC
>JBIKWW010000128.1:0-8705 GCA_044356125.1 Acidimicrobiia bacterium | reverse complement strand
CCTCGGCGGCCGCCGTCCTGTACCGGGTCGAGGCCACCCTGCCGGACTCGGGCGGGGTCTCCCGGGCCGTGCCGGTGATCGACGGCGCCGGGCGTCTCGTGGCCCTGGAGGAGCGCCGCGAGGTGCACCGGGCCGCCGACGGGACCATCCTCGACGCCCAGGGCCGGGTGATCCCGGCGGGTACGCCGGTGTCGATGAACCTGTGGTGCCTGCGGGCCACCGCCCTCGACCGGTTGGCCGCCGCCTTCGCGTCGTTCCGGGCGGACGCCGGGTCCGACGCCGAGCTGGGCCTGCCCGACGCCATCGGCGGACTCGTCGAGCGGGGGATGGCGGTGGACGCCCTCGTGACGGACTCGACCTGGCACGGTGTGACCTGGCCCGACGACGTGGCGGTGGTGCGTGCCGCACTGAGCGCCGCCGCCGACCGGTGAGCACGGGGCGCCCCGGTACCGATCCGCCGGGGCCCGAGGTGCTCGCCGCCTTCGGGCTGGGCGGGGCCGTCGTGGCCAGCCAGCCCCTGGGCGGGGGACACATCCACGGCACCTGGCGGGTGCGAACGGCCGGCGGGGACGACGTGGTGTGCCAGGCCCTCAACGGCCTCGTGTTCCGCGACCTCGATGCCGTGGAGCGCAACCTCGACCGCATCGACGCCCACCTGGCCGACCGGGGCCTCGTGGCCAGGCTCCGCCGCACGGCAGCGGGCCGTCCGCACGCCGTCGACGCCGAGGGACGCACGTGGCGGGTCTCGGACTTCGTCGTGGGTTCCCGGCCCGCCCGGGGCGCGGCCGAGCCGGGCGCAGTGGCCTTCGCCTTCGGCCAGTTCATACGCGCGCTGATGGATCTGCCGGGCGGGCCGCTCCTGGTCACGATCCCCGGGTTCCACGACCTCGCGCTGCGGGAGGCGGCGTTCGAGACGGCCGTGGCATCCGATCGCCTGGACCGGTTGCGGGGCTGCGCCGACGTCGTGGCCCGCGCCCGTCGGCTCCTCGCCGAGCCGGGTGTGGCCGCCGACCGGTCGGGCCTGTCGACGCGCACCGTGCACAACGATGCCAAGGTCGACAACCTGCTGGTCGACGCCGCCGGACGCCCCCTGGCCGTCGTCGATCTCGACACAGTGATGCCCGGCTCGCCGCTCGACGACCTCGGCGAGCTGCTGCGCACCGGCACGACCGACGCCGCCGAGGACGAGCCCGATCCGTCGCGCATCGCCTTCGACGACGCAGCCGCCGCCACCATCGTCGAGGGCTTCGCCGAGGGTGCCGGCCCCGCCCTCGACCCCGCCGCCCGTGCCCTGATCCCCACGGCCGGGCCCCGGATGGCGGTCGAGAACGCCGTTCGCTTCCTGGCCGACCACCTCGACGGGGACCGCTACTTCGCCATCATCGGCCCCGGCCAGAACCTGGACCGGGCCCGGGCCCAGCTCCGGGTGGCCGAGCTGCTGCTGGCCTGGCCCGGAGGGGGACGGTTGTAGTCAACTGGGCCCATGCGCTTCGAGCCTCTCGATGCCACCTTCGGGGCCGTCGTGCACGGGGTGGCGCTGCGATCCGTCGACGACCGCCAGTGGGCCGCCCTGCACGAGGCCTGGCTGGAGTACGCCCTGCTCGTCTTCCCGGGCCAGTTCCTCACCCGCGAGGAGCAGGACGCCTTCGCCCGGCGGGCGGGCGACCTCGAGATCCCGGCGGCGCCGATCTCCAACATCGACCGCCGGGGCGAGGTCCACAGCGCCGCCGACGACGACCTGGTCAAGGCCCTGCGCGGCAACGAGGGCTGGCACCACGACAGCACCTACATGCCGGTGCAGGCCAAGGGAGCGGTGTTCAGCGCCGAGATCGTGCCCAGCAGCGGGGCCGCCACCGGCTTCGCCGACATGCGTGCCGCCTACGAGGCCCTCGACCAGGCCACCCGCGTCCTCATCGCCGACCTGGCCGCCCACCACTCCCTGGAGTACAGCCAGGAGCGCGCCGGCTACCTGCCCCGGCGCAACGAGGCCGGGGCGCTCCCGGGCTACGGCTACCACGGCGGGGAGCGCCCGCTCCGGCCGCTGGTGAAGAACCACCCCGAGACGGGGCGGCCCAACCTGCTCCTCGGACGGCACGCCCACGAGATCGTCGGCCTCGACCCGGCGGCGTCGGAGGCCCTCATCGACCGCCTCAACGAGGAGGCCTGCCAGGGCGACCGGGTGCACCACCACGAGTGGACGGTCGGCGACGCCGTCATGTGGGACAACCGCCGCCTCATGCACCGCGCCACCCCCTACGACATGACCGAGCCCCGCCGCATGTGGCACACCCGGATCGCCGGCGAGCGGTCCTCCGAGCTGGCGCTCAACTACGCGTGACCGAGGTCCTCGACGGTCGCACGCTGACCCCTGCCGGGCTGCGCCGCATCGCCGACGGCGCCACCGTCGAGCTCGCCCCCGAGGCGATGGCGGCCATGGTCGCCGGGCGGGCGGTGGTCGAGCGGTACCTGGCCGACGGCATTCCCGCCTACGGCCTCAACACCGGGCTCGGCATGAAGGCGGGGGCCATGCTCACGGCGGCCGAGGCCGCAGGCTTCTCCGCCCGCATGGTCCGGGGCCGGGCCCAGGCGCTCGGTGAGCCCCTGGCCGCCGATGCGACGCGTGCCGTGATGGCCGTCCGGCTGAACACCATGCTGAGCGGGGCCGCCGGGGCCAGCCCGGCGGTCGCCGAGGCACTGGTCCGGGCGCTCAACGGCGGCGTGGTGCCGGTGGTGCCCCGCATCGGGTCGATCGGGGCCGGCGACCTGGTGGCCATGGCCGCCATTCCCCTGGCCCTCATGGGTGAGGGCGAGGTGCTGCTCGACGGTGCCCGGGTGCCCGCTCCCGAGGGCCTTCACCGCCTGGGGGTGGCCCCGCTCGTTCTGGCTCCCAAGGACGGGCCCGTGCTCTGCAACAGCACGGCGTTCTCGGTGGCCCGGGCGGCGCTCGCCCATCACGGGGCGGCGGTCCTCTCCGACGCCATGGAGATCATCTGCGCGCTTTCGATCGTGGCCTTCGGGGGGAACCCCACGCCCCTGCACCCGGGTTCGCTGCGGATCCGGCCCCAGCCCGGCCAGGTGGCCACCGGTGACCGGTTGCGGGCGCTGCTGGGTGATGATCCCCCGGGGGCGCGACGCCGGCTGCAGGACCCGGTCTCCTTCCGCTGCGCAGCGTCCGTTCTCGGTGCCGCCCGGGCGGCCCTCGCCGAGCTGGGCGCGGCGCTCGACGCCGAGCTGAACGGAGTGCCCGACAATCCCGTCGTGCTCGTCGACGAGGGCGTGTGCGTGAGCACCGGGAACTTCCACCTCCCCCGCCTGGCCCAGACCCTCGACGCGCTCGCCCGTTCACTGGCGTGGTGCGCCACCGACTCGGTGTCGCGGGTTCATCGCTTCATGCACGGCCCCTTCACCGGCCTGCCCCCGCTCCTCATCGCCGCCGACGCCGACCACGCCGGGTTCGGTCCCCTGCTCAAGCCGCTCGAGGCGCTGCGGGCCGAGATCGTGCACTGCTCCCAGCCGGTGCCGGTCATGGCATCGCACAACGCCGACGGGGTCGAGGATGCCGTCACGTTCTCGGCGCTCGCCGTCGACAAGCTGGAGACCCTGCTCGACCGCCTTGCGCTCGTCATCGCCGTGGAGGCCCTTGCCGCCGCCCAGGCCCTCGACCTGCGGGGCCTCCCGGCGGGCGCAGCGGGCTCGCCCCTGAGCGCCGTGTACGCGGCCGTGCGGGCCATCTCGCCCCCGTTCTCCGACGACCGGCCCATCGGACGCGAGATCGAGGCGGTGGCCGCTGGGCTCATCGCGTCGGGCCGTCTCGGAGCACTGGGCGCTCAGGCGTAGGGGAGCGACACTCCGAGGCCGAGACCGTCGGCCTTGGCGAGCATGGCGGCACCCAAGGCGATGTCCGACAGCGACAGGCCCCGGTGCCAGAACAGGATGCGCTCGTCGTCGCGCTCGCGGCCGGGCCGGTCGCCGGTGACGATCCGGCACAGCTCGGCGTGCACGCCCTCCTCGCTGATGAGCCCGGCGTCGATGTGGGGCCGTAGGGCACCGAGGCTGCCGGCGCGGAACTGCCCGAGGTCGTCGACGACGATCTTGTCCATGATCGTGGTCATGGACAGGTCGAGGGCGCTGACGGTGCCGTAGGGGACCACCAGGGCACCCGGCTTGACCCACGACGCCGAGAAGAGCTCCTGGCGCTGCTCCAGTCGCGACGCCTCGACGGCGATGTCGGCTCCCTCCAGGCAGCTCCGCCAGTCCCCGGTCACCACCACGTCCTTGCCGAGGTCGGCCCGGAGGCGTTCGGCGAACGCCGTCCGGCTCTCGGGCCGGCGCGAGTGGACCCGGATCTCGTCGAAGTCGAACAGGCGATCGAGGAGCCGCACGTTCCAGTAGGCCGTGCCACGGGCCCCCACGTGTCCGAGCACCTTCGAGCCCGGCCGGGCCAGATGGCGGGCCCCCAGGGCAGTGAGCGCCCCGGTGCGCATGTCGGTGATGGCCGTGGCGTCGACGATGGCCCGGGGCATGCCGGTGCGGGGATCGAACAGGTTGAGCAGGGCCATCTCCGACGGCAGGTCGAGGAGGTGGTTGTCGAGGTAGTCGCCGACGATCTTGACTCCGGCCAGACCGAGGGGCGCCACGTAGCCGCGCAGCACGTTGAAGTGCCCGCGGAAGGCGGGGTCGGGCACCAGGTGGACCCGCGGCTCGATCACGGCCTGACCGGTTCCCTGGGCGACGAGGCCGGCCTCGACGGCGTCGAGGACCTCGTCGTCGGTCATCGCCAGACGTTCGACGTCATGGGCGTTGAGGTAGCGGATGGCGATCGGCGCGGGCATCCGCCGATCCTGCCCGGTGTCGGGCCGTCACCACGACCCCACCACGTCGGCGGCCAGGCCGAAGCCGGTGGTCATCCCGATCCCCGTCGTGACGCAGGCGACCGTCACGCCGGGGAGCGGTTCGGCCACCAGGAACTCCTCGGGGGCCGAGGCGTAGACACCGATCCAGCGTTCCCGCACGGCCAGCCCCGGAACCCCCAGGAGCCGGGCCCCTTCGGCGAGCAGCAGTTGGAACCAGGCCTCGGAGGCGAACGGCTCGAGCGTCGTGTCACGGAGGTGGGTGTCGCCCAGGAGGATGTCGCCGTCGGGGAGCTGCGTCAGCATGAGGTTGACGTCGGCGGCGATGGCCGTCGGCTGCTCCCGCTCCAGCCGGGCGCGGACGGCCGGCAGCGACGGACAGGCGGCGAAGGCGGCGTAGCGCAGCAGCGACAGCCCGGTCAGCACGGCGGGGCCGATGCACATCCCCGGCGGTGCGGCCACCCGGAGCATCTGCAGCGCGCACCTTCGGACCCCGTTGGCGGCGGCGAGGTCGGGGAAGAAGCGGTCGACGTCGTGGCCAACGCACACGACGGTCCGCTGCGTCCGCAGGGTGGCCCGGCTGGTGACGACCAGGCCGGGCTCGACGCGCTGCACCGTCTCTCCGGTCCGCAGCTGCACGCCGGGCTGGTCGGCGAGCCAGCGTCCGATGGCGCGCACCGCCGTTCGCGGATCGAGTCGCAGGTCGCGGGGGAACGACGCGCCGCCGACCACGTCCGGAGCAGCGGTGGGGACCAGGGCCCGGACCCAGTCGGGCGTCAGGACCTCGACGGCGTCACCGCCCGCCGACACGGCCAGCTCGCGCAGGACGGCGAGCTCGTCGTCGGCCCGGGCGACCACGACGGTGCCCGCCTCCCGGGCCCAGAAGCCGGCGCGTCGGGCGAGGTCCAGCCACCGCGCCCGGGACCGCTCGGCCCGGACCCGGCCGACACCGGCCTGGGCCGTCACGCAGGCGTGGCCGAAGTTGCGGACCGACGCCCCCACGGCCCGGTCGTCGCGTTCCACGACGGCCACCCGCCAGCCCCGCTCCATCGCCTCGATGGCGTGGCCCAGCCCGACCACGCCGCCTCCGACGACGACCAGATCGACATCGAGGGTGCCGTCACCGACCATGGGCCACACGGTGGCACGGCCTGCGGTGGGCGGTCCTGCTGCGAACCCAGTTGTCACCACGCGTTCGCCGGTTGTTCGGACGGCCCCACCAGGGTTCGACGGCCTTCCTGGCAGACTGGCCGGGCAGACCGATCCGAGGCGCGGTCCCGAGGGGCCACCCCGATCGACGGGAGTGCTTCGAATGACATCGAGCCGGGAGGCGGCATGATCGAGCTGGTGGCCCTCGACATGGCCGGCACCACGGTGGACGAGGGCGGTGCGGTGTACGTGGCCCTGCGCGAGGCCGTCGCCGCCGGTGGCGTCGCCATCGCGGCCGACGACGTCGCCCCGTGGATGGGGGCCGACAAGCGCCAGGCCATCCGGGCGCTGACCCTGGCGGCGTCGGGGATCGAGCTCGACGACGGTGCCGTCGAGGAGCGCTACCGGGATTTCGTCGATCGGCTCCTGCGCGCCTACCGGGAGACCCCGCCCCGACCGATCGCCGGGGTGCCCGAGGCCCTGGTCACGCTCCGGTCGTGGGGCGTGCGGATCGCCCTCACGACGGGCTTCTCCGCCGATGTCCACGGTCCGCTGCTCGCCGCGTTGGGCTGGAGTGCCCCGGAGACGGTCGATGCGATCGTCTGCACCGACGACGTCAGCGCCGGTCGGCCGGCGCCGTACATGATCTTCCGGGCGATGGAGTGCTGTGGGATCGTTGACGTGTCAAAGGTTCTGGTGGCCGGCGACACCCCGAGGGACCTGGCCGCAGGAGTCAACGCCGGTGCCGGAGCGGTCGTCGGGGTGGCGACGGGCGACTTCACCCTGGCCGAGCTCGGGCGGCACCGCCACACCCACCTGCTGCCCAGCCTGTCCGGGCTCGCCGATCTGGTGGCGTCGCTGCGCTGAGAGGTCGCCGCCGTGGGGGCTCAGGCGTCACCGCCGTGGGGGCTCAGGCGTCACCGCCGTGGGGGCTCAGGCGTCACCGCCGTCCGGGCCCAGGCCGAGGCGGCTGAGCACGGTGTCGTCGTGGGCGAGGAGTTCGTCGAGCTCGGGGCCGTAGCGTGCGCGTCCCTCCGTGCGGTACCACTCCCAGGAATCCCGGTACCCGGACTCCAGGCCGAAGGCGGGCCGCCAGTCGAGCTCGGTCAGCGCCCGTTCGATGGAGAAGACCGCTCCGCCCATGACGGCCTCACCCCAGTGCACGAGCGGGGGGCGCAGGTGACGGGCGGCCTCGAGGGGCACGTGGACGATCCGGGGCTCCACCCCCGCCACCCGCGCCATGATCCGGACGAGGTTCACCAGGCTGGCGAACTCGTTGCCGAAGACGTTGTAGGTGCGGCCCGCGGCCCGGTCGTTGCCGGGGATCGAGGCCATGAGCGAGGCCACGTCGGCCACGTGCACCAGCTGGATGAACGGGAAGCCGTCACCGGGGATCAGGATCGGGCGGCGTCGCTCCAGGCGGGCGAAGAAACCCGGGTCCCGGGTAGCGAGCGGGGAGCGCGGTCCGAGCGTGTGTCCGACGCGCAGCACGGTGACCGGAAGCCCGTGCTCCTCGTGGAGCCGCTGCAGGAACTGCTCGCAGCGGACCTTGCCGACGCCGTAGGCCTTGGCGGGGGCGTCGTCGGCCGGATCGTGGGTGGAGGACGACTCGGTCACGGGTTGCACGAGGCTGCGCCGGTACACCGCCGAGGAGCTGGTGAACACGAAGTGCCGGACGCGGCCGGTGAAGAGCTCGACCATGGGCTCGAGGTCCGACACCGTGTAGGCGGTGTTGTCATAGACGATGTCGAACTCGTCGCGGTGCGGGCCGAGCGTGTGGGTGATGGTTCCGGCGATCCGGCGGTCGCCGTGGAGGCGCCGCACCCCGGGCGGCAGCGGTGCCTCGTGGCTGTTCATCACCGTGACCTCGTGGCCGCGGCGCACCAGCTCCTCCACCAGCGACAGACCGATGTAGCGGTTGCCGCCCATCACCAGCGCACGCATGGTCGGGCGCCTCAGCCGAGACGGGTGTCGTAGTCGGCCGACACCCGGCCCGTCCATCGGGGCGGGCGCTTCTCGAGGAAGGCGGTGACGCCCTCGGCGGCGTCGGGTGCCCGACCGAAGGCGGCGAACACCGGATCCTCCTTGCGCTTCATGGCGTACGGCGCCTCGAGCAGGCCTTCCCACAGGAGCCGCTTGGCGACGGCCGTCGAGAGCGGAGCGGCGTTGACCGCCGTGTCCCTCGCCCAGGCCATCGCCGCCGGCAGCACCTCGGCTGCGGGCAGCGCCTTCGACGCCAGCCCGAGCTCGACGGCCTCCCGTCCGCTGAACACGCGTCCCGACAGCAGCAGATCGGCGGCGTTGGACAGGCCGCAGACCCGGGCGAGGATCGTGTGCGAGCCGAGCTCGGGGATCACGCCGCGGCGCACGAAGGCGAACTGCAGCTTGGCGTCCTCGGCCACGAAGCGGACGTCGCACTGGAGCGGGTAGGTGATGCCGACGCCGATGGCGTGTCCGTTGATGGCCGCGATGACGGGCTTGCGGACCATGTAGGGGAACACCTCGCCCAGGTCGTCGGGGGATGGCGTCGTGCTCTCGCCGGTGCCGGCGAAGGTGTCACCGCCCGAGGACAGGTCGGCCCCGGCGCAGAAGGCCCGCCCGGCGCCCGTGAGCACGATCACGCGGACGTGGTCGTCGGCGTCGAGCCGGGCGAAGACCCGGCTGAGCTCCTCGCTCATGCGGTCGTTCCAGGCGTTCATCCGCTCG